>JASLBT010000462.1 GCA_030146445.1 Segetibacter sp.
GGTCGGTTTTGCCAGTTCTGCTGTTGATGGGGAATAAGCTCCGCTGTGTATTTTTCTATTTCCATTTTTACAATTTTGAGAAACTCAATTCTTTCGGATAATCCCGACGAAATGGAGCGTAAAATGGAAATATTTTATGCAGGCATCCCTCCGTTGGCATTATCCAAATCAGGTCTCGGGTATTATCTCAGCCTGACTTCGCCAGGCACCCCGTGCAGTATTCCCGGCAAATATATTCAAATCAATGTACGCTCGTGTACTCTTTTGTGTTGTCAGCGGTACTTTATCGAAGTGCTCCTTCGTATGTCTGCTATTGGCAGTAGATACTCTGATCTAGCTAAATAGTTAATACTGCGGGAAAGTATCTATCCTGAACGGTATCTGTGATTTCCTGAGCTTGCAAACTGCTGTTGTTCATCGAAAACAGATGGTTTTAGCGGGCATTGCAAAATGAACGGCCCACACAGCCCGGCCATTGCGTAAGCGGATTGGGAACGATATGGAACCCCGCAAAGCTTACCCATAAACCAGGCGGACACACCGGCTATCGTGTAAAGAACGCCACGGCAATACCAGGCAACCAACTTAGCTTAGCAGGGTTTTACGACTTTATAGTTGATGACGGTGCTGAGCAAAGGAACAGCAGGTTAGGATTGTGAAGCTATCCATGAACTATGAGCCGCATGATGTAGTAGCAATTTAGGAACAAATGAAGAACTTAAAGGTTGGGTTCACCGAATACTTCAACTGAGAGATGAGCTCGTTTGGCTTAACCTGACCTACAGTGTAAGCAAAATCATTTTTCACACTCGATTTATCGACGGCGTCAGGATTCAAACACCGTCCTGAACCCTTGCCGCTTGCATTATAATAGCTTTTGAGGGTGAGTTCACCGGACTATTTGTATGAATTTAGCAGGTTTTCCTACCAGCCGAAGCTCTCCATTTCCACTTGTGTAATACGAGAATACGGGTTCTCCGTAGGCGGGTTCTGTTGATTATAGTAAGTACTGCGGCCCATACACCTCCTTTTGCAACACCAACTAAGAAGGTATCACGATTAAATGAATAGTATCTTCCGTGAAGCCAGGAATCACTGTAAATCAGTCCAACCCAAGAATTGTTCATGCTACAACTTTTTTCGGCTAACCGTTTTGCTATTCTTGCATCCTGCCTTCTGTAAGATGCAGTAGCCAACAACAAAAAATTCCCAAGATAAAGCCGGTCACCGTCGCCGTCACAGCCAATTCTTTATCCATACCTCCAGCTATAGCGCATCCCTACTTTAGAGCGGAATAAAAATGCAACGATGTATACCAATCGCGGGTGGAATGATACGAACCCAGCGACAAGATAGAAGTTTGCTACTTGTCGACTGCAAACTCCGAAATTTATTTAGCTTAAGGATTTCAGGAATAATGTTCATTTACGTTCGATACTTTCCGGATGCAAGGGTATCAACATTATATCACTATCCGTTAGCATACTCGAATTGATTAAGGTCCACTTGCCATCCGGGCTAATAGATTGGTGCGCATGGGCTTGTGGTGAAAAGGGACTTTGGGTATTAGGGCGGTGGCCTTTTGAAAGCAATGTAACCTTGCCGCTTTGCAAGTCATAACGATAAATGCTTCCGTCAAAAGTGTCTACTACAGCCCATTTCAAATCGGGTGTTCCGGCAGCATGCCAATAACCTCCTAGTTCTTTCGCATTAGACAACAGCTTAAATTGATTGGTGCGGATATTTAATACAGCAATGCCATTGGGTTTTTTCCTCAACCTGTCAAGATGCCCCATTATGTTAAAAACGATGTTATCAGCATTTAGAAACACTTCATGCGTTACCCATTGATCGTCTTTTTCCTGGTAACCTGGTCTGTTTATGACTTTACCATCAGTATCAACACTCAATATCCATATACGCTGGGGAGCATCGCCCCCAGTTTCCCAGCAATACATTATCTCACCACTCTTAAACGGGTTTGCCTGAAAGTGGCCTGTTCTGAAAGGTACCTCGGTGAGCTTTGTTGTTTTGTTGTTATCTAGCCCGATACTATAGATTACAGATGAGCCTTCACCTTGCCTTGTTGAAAAGAATATTCTTTGATCATTTGCATCCAAACAAGTTCCGCCGGGCTTTAAATCCGGCGGTATTGTTGCAACCACCTTTTCATAGCTTGCTGAATCTTTTAATTTTCCGGCTTCACTATCTGCAAGTAAACTACCCAAATTCAATTCACTTACTTTATTATCACGAATTCGAAAGGCAACATTTCTTTTATGTCCCAATAGCATGTCTCCTCCAGCACTACCCGAGGTAATTTGCACGATTTCGTGCGTAGCCATAGAGATTGCATAATACTGCCTGGTTCCACCTGCTGCCCTGGCTTGTGGAGTCGCAAAGGTAACATTACCACCAGCAGTCGTATTTCGATTGCTGGTAAAAACAATGTACTTACCGTCAGCTGTCCAGTTCGGGTGATCCTGGTAAATTTTTACACTGTTATGCCTTGAGGTGGTTAATGCAATAAATTTTACTCCTGTTACCGGGTCAGTTATCGTAAGACTTTCAGAAGGAAAGCGCTGACCAAAAATATCGGTGCCGGCCATATCAAAAGTCTTATCAACATTCTTTCGGTTTGAATAATCAACACCGCTAACAATCTGAGAAAAAGAGCTTGAGGAAAAACCAATTACGAACAATGTGGTAACTATAAATTTTCGGTGTTGTGCAAGAAAGTGCGTCATTTTATTTCTTTTAAAAATTTTGTTTAGATTATCAATATATCACAAAAGGAATTCTTAATTATATTTTGAAAACTAGTAGCAAGTTATGGGGTTAAGTACAGTGATGTAAAAGACCGGCAACTCTTCAATAATAAGGTTGATGACTAGTTATCATCGGGTATATCTACAACCATCAAATCGTAATTTCTGCCCTGCGAATACAACCCCGACTGAAATAATAGTTGTTTGCCATCCGGACGAAAAGTAGCATGAGGATGGAACAAGGCATGGTTGTTTCCTTTAAATACAAGTAGATGCCCGGTAGTCAGCAAAGTCTGTTTCCCGTTCCTCATATTGATCAGGTAGATGTCACCATCAAAGTTGTCGCCCATGGCCCATTTGCCATCAACTGTTCCATTGCTATGCCAATATCCGTGTCCCTTATCTACTGACCCAAGTACTTTAACATCATCATTTCTAACATTTATAGCAAGAATTCCGGTTGGCATTTTTCTGGTGTTAGGAGTAAAAATCGCTTCCCCCATCCTTCTGAAATCTTCAACATTCGGTCTGACTTTTGAATAAAAATTATATTGTTTAAGATTGAAGTAAACAGTGTTTGAATCTACCCATGTTTCGTGGGAAACCCATTCATCAGGTTTTTCCTTGTATAAAGGTCGATATGTAGCGTCGTCAGCTTTAACTATCCACATGCGCTGAGGGCAATCGCCCCCTGTTTCGTTACAAAACAGGATTTCCCCGGTTTTGAAGGGATTAGCCTGGATGTGACCTATAGTGAAAGGGACATCTACAACTTTTGAAATAGTACCTGTATGAACATTCATCGCCCTTATGCCTCCTGGCAATTGTGCTATAAACCGATTGGGCTGTTCTGTTGTTCTTTGCTGTTCCGGTTTTCCGGCCGCGGCAGTATCCGTCTTGGCTCGACGTAAGGAACCGCCGATGTAAGCCACTTGTTCATCTGCGTCGAGCGTAAATCCCCCTGCACGTATATCCGTTGGCAAATCTCCTATCACTCTTTCATACAAAGCCTGCCTTTTTCCTGTCCCTTTCTCACTGTCTCTAAACAGCGCATCCAGGTCCATTTCAATTAACTTACCTGTTTCCCCATCACGCCCTTGTCTTGAATAGTATAATTTGTTCGACTTTCTTGCGATGTTTAAACTTGACTCACTTGTTTCTCCCTCGGTTAATTGTATAATTGTTCCTGTTTTTACATCGACTGCGTAAACCTTACTTCTTTTAACTTGTTCGCGGTTGGCTTGTCCCGAACCAGCCGCTTGTTGACTACCTGGCGACTGGCTCGGAGATGAACGGTTGGAAATGAAAATGATATATTTCTGATCATAGGTCCATTGAGGGTGCGTCTGGTATATCTTCGAATCATCAGCATCAGATGTGGTAAGTATAGTGATCTTATTACCTGTAAGCTTGTCTTTGATAATCTTCTTTTCTGAAGTAAATCTTTGGCCCACCTGGGCGAAAACACTTGAACATATCAAATAGAATGTAACGGTTGCGGTTAGTAATTTCAAACTATTTGATGTAAAAACGCTGCACTGGCAATTCATATCTTCATCTAAGTTTAAACAATATAAGATCTTCTCAGAACTTCAAATACATTGACTGATGATATAAACCATCAGGCCAATCTCCTTTTCTACGGCTTTACCAGCAATTAATTTACGACTAAATTTTTCGTTTGCTGTACACAATCTTTCGTTTGCTGTACACAATGGTATATGGTACCACTGCTATGTATTTTCAAGCTTCGAAACGGGTTATTTCTTGTTCGAATCCATTCTGTTGTTTGTCTCCCCAGGTAAAGGTGAGCCAAAATAAAAATACAGCGTGCGCCTGATGGGCCCGTTCACCAGGTTCAAATCGCTCTCGGGTCCAAAGCCTATTACATCCGAAGGACTTATGCCCAATTTGGAGCCTGTGGCCGTAATGCCGTCGAGAAATGAGATGTTGCCGACCGGAAGCTCCGGGTGTGGACTGCTACCGTTGATCGCATAGAAATCGAATAATCGTACGAAAAGGTTATTACCAGGCGAAGCGACGGTGAATTTACCTTCCATCGTACTCAGTTCTATCCACACGATGTCGGAGAAATAACCTTTAAATTCAGGGTACGTCCAGGGGGCGGTGCCGGTTAATACGTTATTGTACCTATTGTGGTAAACATCATAAGTAACTCCTGTTAAACGGTTCTTCCATACACGATAAGGACCCTTACCTAACCATTTTGCTCCCATAACCAGCCCCTCGGGATAACTGAAAGAAATTCCGCTAAAAGGATACTTTCCATCCAGGCTATACTCATAAGCCATTTCGAGCCATCCATTTGGCTGCATCTTCCACTTCACATATTTCAGATCTCCGTTGTAGGATGCTTCTACTACATAGGCGTCCCCTTCTTTGAAATGCCGAAGAGCAGTAAAACGGGCTGAACCACTTACCATCACCGGCCCTTTGCCGAAAGATAACTTTGAACTATTTTCATTGCCAATCGAAACCAGGCTTCCTGAATTTTTACTGAAGCTTACCGCAATGCCGTTTGCCTTTATGGTAACGATAGTATCAGCATCAGTGAAAGTAGCAACTTCCTGCCTTTCGGATGTTTTCATTTTGGCAATTATTGCAGCATTTGATTTTACTTTCCAAACCCAACGGTACAGTTCATTTTTATTGGGATCATAGGCTCTTACAGCCAAAGCATCATAATTCTTCCAGGTTGCAGGGAGCGAAAACTTTAAAGTACCTTTTGTCACTGGCGCCACATCCGGGCCCGGTACAGTTGCCTTTTCAGCCACTGTATGACCACCTGCTTGATCTTCCCGGCCGTTGAAATTGATCAGTTCCCATTGGAATTTACATTGGTTAAAATTGGTGAAATGAAAACGGTTTTCTACGACGATCTCCCCTTTAAAATCAGCAGGCAATTCCTTCAAGGCTATTTTAACGGGAGAATATATCTCACGTATAGCGCTGAAGCTTCCCTCCTTTTCGCGATGAGGACCAACAACACCGTCGGGGCCGTTGGTGCCATTTACGTCCATGATATTGTTCAGGTCGGTACGGACGATGCCCTCGTCTGCAAAATCCCATATAAAACCTCCTGCCCCTTTCTTCGCGTTCCAGAACAGCTCCCACATGTCTGCTAACCCAGCTGCTCCGCCGCCGTCGTGCATGGCATGTAGAAATTCCGTGGGCATGTAGATATTTGTATCGGCCAGGATCTTCTCTGAACTATAATAACTCTCATAATGGTTACAGTCTATACCATTGATGGCATTACCAGGCCTGTGGTGTGCATGGATTACGGTACGGTTCGACAAGTCATATATCCCGTAATCATCAACCAGGTCTTTATTGTGTCCGCCTTCGTTGCCGTTGCTCCAGAAGATAACCGAAGGATGGTTTGCGTCCCTCATTACCATTTCTTTCACCAGTGGAGTTCCGGCTTTAGTGCTATACATTTTCTGCCAGCCGGTAAGTTCGTCTATTACATAAAGGCCGAGTGAATCGCAAACCCGGAGGAAATTCTTATCCGGAGGATAGTGTGAACATCGTACCGCATTCATGTTCATCTCCTTCATCAGCTTTACGTCGACGAGGTCGGCCTCGGGGTACGTTGCACGCCCATACTCCGGCCAGAATACATGGCGGTTTACACCTTTCATTTTGATCTTAGTTCCGTTCAGATAGATGCCGTCCTGCTTTCTTACCTCGATAGTACGGAAGCCAAACTTATCAGACGTTTCATAGATGTTTTTACCGGCATTACTAAGTGTCACCTTAATGCTGTACAAGTTTGGTGTTTCGGCGGACCAAAGCCTGGGGTTTTTGACTGTAGTGCTAACATGAACAACCGAATCGCTCCCCGAAGTTTTACCGTTTGCTGTGGCCACAACCGACCCATTTGCATCCATGATCCGGGCAACAACATCCCGGCGTGCTGCGGTATTATTCAGGTGGACATTCATACTGAACGAACCGTCTGCCTTAGCATCAATGGATGTCCAGGAGATATTTTCCTTTGGCAAAGACTCTAAATAGACAGGACGGAAGATGCCGCCGAAGATCCAGAAGTCGGCCAACCGCTCGGCATTGTTTACGGAATTGTCGGCCGACGACTTGCTGACTGTAACCTCAAGCAGGTTTTGTTTTCCAAAATTCAGCTTATCACCGATGTTATATTTAAAACGATAAAAAGCGCCCTGGTGCACGGCGCCGGCCAGCTTACCATTGATCTTTACTTCGGTATCCGTCATCGAACCCTCGAACACGATATTAACCTCTTTGTTCGCCCAGTTTGCAGGCACGGTAAAAAGGAGTTTGTACAACCCTTTCTCATCCGCGTAGCGAAAATTTTTACCATAAGTAACATTATCCCGACCGTAGTTATAATTGCCAAAGCCTTGCTGCTCCCAGTGTGAAGGAACTTGGATCTTTGCCCATTTACCGGCATTGCGACCACCTGTACATAGAAAATCCCAGCTTTTGGTGTGTTTAACATCGGTCCCCGAGAGGTATTGAACTTCGGCTTTTGCAGAAGATTGGCCGGGGGAATTTAGTGCGGTCAGTAGCGACAAGAATAATGTATAGATCGTGGTTTTAACATGCATAGTAGGCTCTTATATTATCTGGCAGCAGCCAGCAGTAGATCTGGTGGTTAAACAAACATCAGGGGCAGAAACTCATCCGAATTTACGCCCTCTTCACTGATCCCTTTTTGGTAGTTTGAATAGTATTATCGATAGACATTCGTTATCGTCTCTTATCATTTCTTATCCTTTCCTATCCTGGCTCCGCATAACAAACTTACTATCCAGCATTTCTTGGTACCCGCATTTGTTTTCTATAGCATCTTCGTTGCGCCTGCCCCCAACTCGTTGGCGGGTCGCATTCCGTTCATCGGCAAACCTTTGGGCAACTTTCGTTTCATATGCCAGAAGCACTTTATATTTCAATCGTTTGATTTTTATAGTGCGGTATAAATTTCAAAAACTTCTTACACCTTATACTTGCCTATGGATCTCAAAAAAGTTGCTGCCATGAAAAGATGCGGTACAAGGGCTACCGTGTGTACAC
>JASLBT010000031.1 GCA_030146445.1 Segetibacter sp.
CTCTGGCGGCAACCGCTAAAAGCCTGGTGGTGTTATTATCAAAAGACTTTATCATCCTGATGGTCGTTGCCGGCGCAATTACGGTTCCGATAGTTTGTTTCTGTTCAAACACCTATTGAACACCGCCCAGTGTTACAGTACACAAATCGGATTTGTCGAAATATTTGTTAGCGTTCTGCTTATGATGTTTTTAGGCCTGGTAACCATCCTCTCTCAAACGCTGAAAGCAGCAAATGCTAGCCCGGTTGAGAATTTGAGAACGGAATAAATTAGACTCAAGTTTTACTATTCTTAGCATTTTTATTCCCTATGCAGTCTCAGATCGATAAGTTACTTTTCATGGAACCACCGGATTATCTGCGTGTCCCCATTGTCAAAACGCAGGTGGCCGGTCACACAGTTTCAGCTTATCTTTTTGAGCAGCTAATAACCAGCTACATATCAACTAAACGTCATTGATTTACGACTATACGTCGGCTATTCCACAATATCCCCTACGCGACATCTCTATTGATCATTCATTCAGTTTTGTTTCCTCTCCTGGCTTTGAGCAGCCATTACGTCTGAACCGACTCCAGCATATTGCGAAATCTTTTTGAACTTAACGAAAGGTGAAATTTTGCCGGATCGCGAAGTTTGCTATTATTATTTCTTAAGTTTTCACCATGAAAAAAATGTTCCTGTGGGCTTTGCTTGCCGCCTTAACTTATGTTCCGGGTTTTGCACAGTCTGATACTACCACCAGGTATTATGGTAAAAATGGAAAGGAGACAACAATAGACAGCGCTGTAAGCCTGGTGAAATTTTACCGGCAGGCCAACCTGTGGCACGGAAAAGAATATTCTACAAAGACAAACGTGTTAAAATCAGAAGGTGACTATAACGAAACAAACCTGGGAACAGCCGTTGGAAGTGTGAATTTTTACAAAGAAGATGGCAAGCTGGATTATACCATAGATTATGCAGATGGAAAGCCATTAAACAAAACATATTTTTACAAATCCGGTGCAAAAAGGTCGTATACGGTGTATTCAAATAAAGGAATAGAACTTCAAATGGGCTGGGATGAAAATGGTAAAGAAATAAAGAATTTCGTGGTAGAGCGGGAAGCGCAATTTAAAGGTGGAACCGAAGGTTGGAAGAGATATTTGCAAAAGAATTTAAACCAGACGCTTCCTGCTGATTTAGGATTAGCGGCGGGCACTTATGAAGTGCAGGTGCAGTTCGTCGTAAACAGGGACGGAATACCCACCAACATTAAGGCGGTTTCAGTACCTGCTAAATGCAAGGGATGCGGAGCGGAAGCTTTAAGGGTGCTCAGGGAATCCCCTGCATGGGAACCCGCCATTCTGAATAATGAACCGGTTATTTCTGAGACCACAAGGGTCATTAGTTTTCAACCTGTACAAGGTGCTAAATAACGGCAAAAGCGACAGACGAAACTGGACCTGCGTTCGACGGCTTGCTAAAGGAAAGAAGGTCATTTACTTTCAAAAACACTGATGGGCAGTCGGCTGTCGTGTCCCAACAACCACACGCTGACAATCGCCCGAATGAACCAGGCCGCCCGGTTCGGCATTGTCGTACACGCGAACCCGAATACCGCGGGGTAAACTCCTATAAACGATGCTCCCACGCAGTTCCTTCTGCAGCTACCTGGAAAAGAAAAAGCTACCGAAGTAGCTTTAATTTTCCAACCCTGTCGTAATAGTCAAATGTTTGTGAACACGAACAATTGTCGAATTACAGTTTTATAAACTCCTCCACATCTTTACCACCGTACTGTCGTTCTGCCAGCAAGTAATACTTGCCCCTTGGTAATGATTTTATATCGAAGGAGAAGGAAGTTGTGCCATTGCTTTTTACGTTCTCTTTTTTCAAAATGCGACCAACTTCATCAATAATCAATAAGGTTGTAATTTCCTTTTGCCCGGCTAACTGCACATGCAGTACGTCTTTCACCGGGTTAAATAGTAGTTGTAAAGACCTGGTGGTGCCATTTAGTTTAACTGCTACAGTTTTGCTGTAAGTAAAAGTGCCGTCCAGGTTGATAAGTCTCAAGCGATAAAAAACGTTTTTTAAGCGCTTAGATAATGTGGACAGGTCATCGGTCGAAACATACTCCTTCAACGACGAACTGGTGCCGGCTGCATTAACGGTCACAACTGAATTAAATTGGCGTCCGTCTTCGCTGCGCTCAACCAAAAAAGCACTGGTGTTTTGCTCCGTAAGCGTTAGCCATTTTAGCAGGACCTTGGCAGGATCTATAACGGTTGCGGTAAATGCAGAAAGCTTTAGGGGTAAAGGGTTTGCCTGAGTCAGTTTTAACACAAACGCGTCTTCAGCGCCTGCGGATGTGAGATTAGTCGTTAACGGGCCCGGGTCAAAGTCTACAGTGGAACTGTAATACCCTGTGACATATATGTTACCGGCAAAATCGACCGTCATAGAATAAGCCCAATCTGCAGAAGTGCCACCGATGCTCCTGGCCCAGGCTAAATTACCCGAACCATCTAACTTAAATACAAAAAAGTCAGATGAACCAGCCGTCGCCAGGTTGGTTACACCAGGCCCCGGATCAAAGTCTTCGCTGCCCAAAAGTCGGCCCGTACCGTACATACCAGTCGCATCGACAGCCATTGAATTTAAGCGCGATGCCGGACCAGTTAAATTTTTTGCCCACGCCAAATTACCCGAACTGTCCAACCTTAGCATGAACATGCCATCATTGCCGGTGAGGTTAGTTGTTCCCGCACCCGGATCAAAATCAATTGTGCCTGAAAAAGTACCCGCGGCGTAGAGATCACCGGCTGGTGCAACCTTTATGAAAGTAAAAGCCGCAGCGGACGAAGATCCGCCCATGTTCTTTGCCCAGGCCAGGTTGCCGTTTGAATCCAGTTTAGCAATAAACAGGTCTCTGCTACCCAGGGCTGTCAGGTTCATTGTTCCGGGACCCGGGTCAAAATCCGCGGTACCCTCAAAGGTTCCTGAGGTATATATGGCTGAAGCTTGCAGGGCGAGAGAGGTAAATCCCTGTGAACCACCGCCAAGATTTCTTGCCCAAACGAAATTTCCTGCCGTATCAAACCTTGACACAAACATATTATACCTAGCCGTGGCGGTAAGATTAAAGGTGCCGGCGCCAGGATCAAAATCGACTGTACCCGGGAAACCACCGGTGCCATATAACCCTGAAGCATCAACTGCTATACCTTCATAAACCGGCCTCCCCATTTCTTTTGCCCAAAGCAAATTTCCAGCTGCGTCCAGCTTTAAAATAAAATTAGGGCTGTTACCGGAAAGCATCACCATCCCTGGCCCGGGATCAACGTCGGCCGTTCCGGAAGAAATTCGGCCAAGGCAATATAGGTGTCCCACAGAATCGATAGAAAGCGCGATGATCAGTATCTCAGATGGTCCGCCTATTCTTTTTGCCCACAGAAAGTTTCCCGACGCATCTAGTCGGGAAATAAAAACATCCCTGTTACTGATGGCAGTAAGATTGAAGGTGCCGGACGATGGATCGAAATCTGCCGTACCAGCAAACTGCCCGACAGTGTATACACTTCCTGAAGCATCCGTGACAATAGCATTCCCGGTTTGGAAATTTGGGCCAGGAGCATAGGTGGCCCAAATTTC
>JASLBT010000038.1 GCA_030146445.1 Segetibacter sp.
ATGCGCTCTGATTTTATTGGTGATTGCGCAGCCTTTTTTGGACTCCCGGAAGCAATTAATAAAAGCCAGTACCTGGTACCCCGGCTGACGCGTCTACAGCTCAGGAGTGCCATTGAAGGACCAGTACGTTTGAGTAATGGCAAGATAAACCCAGGTCTGTTAACAAGGCTACTGAACGACGCCCAGGTGGTAAAAGATGAACTCCCTTTACTTCAACACGCGCTTATGCGCATCTGGGATCGTGATGCTGCTACGGGCGGTAACGGCGAGCTCGACTTAAAAGATTATGAGAGCATCGGCGGACTTGAAAATGCACTATCCAACCATGCCGATGAAGCCCTCAGTGGGATGACCGGAGCAGAACTGCAGCTTACCCGGAATTTGTTTCAGGCACTTACCACCGTTGATGAAAATGAGCGCAAAGTTCGCCGGCCGGTTCGGTTGAGTGATCTTGAAGCGGAAACAGGATCGGGTAGAAATGAACTGATCAATATCATCAAGCGGTTTGCTGCCGATGATCGATCCTTCCTGATTGTTTCGGAGATCAAAGACAAGCGCGATTTGTTGATTGACATTTCTCATGAAAGCCTGATAAGGCAATGGAAGACGCTCAATGAATGGGTAAACGAAGAAACCGAGTCCTCAAAGGTGCTGTTACGCCTTAACGAGTCCGCCACGTTATACCGGAAGAAGCAAAAGAACCTGCTCACCGATAATGAGCTGCACCAGGCTATGCATTGGCGAACCAGACTCCAGCCCAAAGCAGCGTGGGCTAAACGGTACCATGCCGACTTTGAAAATGCGATCAATTACCTTGATCAAAGTGAACAGGAGGAAAAAAAAGAACGTTTAAGAAAGATCAGGAACCGTGTCGTCTTATTTTCACTGGTGCTGATTATACTACTTTTTGTCGCCGGGTTTGCTTTCTACATTTACCGCGACGGACTCAGTCAACAACGTGAGCTGGCACTCAGTTACTGGAAGAGCAGTCTTGCAGCCCGCAATTCAAACCAACTTATCGAATCACTACATTACCTGGCAGAGTCTGCAGATATTACGGATGACCCCGAAATAAAAAAGGCATTGTATATCGATGCGGAAGCGTCGCTGCCCCAAACGGTGCTTTCATCAGTTGTTGAAGTAAAGGATATCATTACGGATGTTCAATTTGAAACTGGGGGAAAGTTTGTACTCCTGGCCTTAAACAATGGTACCGCGCAATTAATTGATGCCGGCACTGGCAAAACAGCAGCAATCTTCTTACATCGGGCGCCGGTAAACAGTGCAGAATTCAGTCGCGACGGAAGATTTATTATAACAGCGTCCAATGATCACCAGGCCATTTTGTGGGATGCCACTACACATCAGAAACGGCGCGTCTTTACCCATCCTGCACCGGTACTCAGCAGTAGTTTCAGTGCCGACGGACAAACCGTGCTTACGGCGGGAGCCGACAGCTGTATCAGGTTATTGGACGGAAACAGTGGGAAACAGCTCTTCGAATTGCGTCAGGATGCGGCAGTTCTGGGCGTGTCATTCAGCCCCGACGGAGAAAGCTTTCTTGCAGTGTGTGCCGATAACCGTGTGCTGGTATTTGGTACCCGATCGCAAAAAATAAAGACTATCATCGAAAATATTGCCGGGCTTCGGGTGGCGGTATACGCTCCTGGCGGTAACGCAATCGTGGTAAACAGCAGTGACTCTTCCATCCGGTTTTGTGATGCACTAAACGGCACGATACTCAACAACTACAAACAGGATGCGGTTGTATCCAACATTGCATTCAGCCGAAATGGAAGCTGGCTTGCTGTTGGGGGCAAAGACGGCAACATAAAATTGCTTGACCCCGCAACGGGTTTGCAGGTGGGTGCAGTTATGAAGCATGAGGGTCCTGTTTATGGACTTGCTTTCGGGATGGATGGAAATACGATCGCTACTGGTGGTTGGGATAAAACCTTACGGTTATGGCAGGTGTTGCCAATGCAGCAACGTGCGCCAACACGAACATTTACACATACAGGTGTGGTGATAAGTGCCGTAGTGAGTAACGATGAAAAATATGTGCTGACAGCATCCGCAGACTCTACAGCGCGGATCTGGAATTTGGACTCAACCGGTAGGCCTGCTGTTATATTGCCACATAAAGGTTTTGTAAATAGTGCCGTCTTCAGCACCAAGGCTGATTTAATACTTACGGCATCGACTGACTCAACCGCTGCACTATGGTCAGCCACCGGGAAATTGTTGCATCGTATTCCTCACCACGCATCGGTAAACCACGCTTCTTTTGGTAAAGACAATTCGCGTTTCGTTACTGTGTCTGGCGGCAACCTTGTTGCAGTTTGGGATTATTCAAATGCAGGCGTAAAGTGCATCGATTCTATCATTCACCATGCTGCAGTAAACAGTGCGGTGTTGCATCCTGATAAGAAAAGCGTGCTTGTTGGCTGCGAAGACAGCGCGGCATCCCGGATTGATATTGCGACCGGCAAAGTGCTCGCTTCTTTCAGGCACGACGACCAGGTAAGAAGTGCCGTGTTTAGCTCAGATGGAAAACTGGTGCTTACATCAAGTTGGGACATGACTGCTCATATCTGGGATGCTTCTACAGGCAGGCAAGCCGGGCCATCTATGAAACACCAGGCTGCCGTAAATAGCGCCGTTTTCAGCGATGATGGCAACGCCGTCATTACGAGTGGCTGGGATAGATCGGCGCACATCTGGAATGTATTAACACGGCAGAAAATCGGCGAGCCTTTAGTACACCTTAAACAGGTAAACAGTGCATTGATAAGCCCTGGCGGCAAGTGGATCCTGACCGCTTGCGACAACAGTGCTGAAATCTGGCCCGTAGCGGGCGACCTTGATCTTCCGGCCAAATTGTTTCACTTGCAGGCAAAGACTACTTCAGGTGTGCGATTCGATGTTGCTACTGATGAAGCGCGTTGTATTCCAATTGATGAATGGAAAAAGCTGTCGGCTGAATATGAAAGAGAGGCTGAGGCGCATTACCGTGTTTGTAAATACCCTGCTTTTAATTTCTGGCGGCGTATACATCCCGAAGCAGCTACGCACACGCAGGCAAGCCGATAAGCATCAGTTGGCAAGCAGTCGTGGTTTCGTTTTGTTATACACCGGCCTACTTGCCCTTGTACTAACCTTGTGCTGCTACGAAGGACTAAACACGCACGTTTGTTCTTAGTCGTTACAGACGTGCTAAACAGAACGGTAATGTTTTGCATAGATAAATTATCCTGTATGTTAAACGTATAGCTTACGACTTCCATTGATCATGTACAACAGCAACCAGGTGCAGGTCATGATCTTTCTCCTCGAACACAAGCAATAAACTTTTCCAGTCCATACCACCGAACTTGGGATCAACACCTTGAAAATAGAATTGCACAAAACTGCTTTCGGGATAAACTGTTTTTACGTTGTTAATGGAAGTGTTCCCAATCACTTTATTGACGGTTTTGTTGGCGTTTAAAAAATCAACGTCGTAAACAAACCGTTCAAAGTATTTGGAAACTGTGAGATTGATCGGGTCACCGCTTCCATCATATATACCCCAGTTATGTGGTTGTTGTTGTTTTGAAAGACCAATTAATTCTTGACCGGAAAAAGCCTTTTGTTTGTTGGTGTCAACAAAACCATACGGCACAAATCGCAGGCCTTTGTCGGGGTGTATAGCTGTAGAAACATCAGCAAAGTTTTTGGCTTTCATGGCCTGGAGCAAAGTAACCGCTGTATGCAGCAGCACCGTGTCCTTTTGTTCGGTGGGCATGGCTGTGGTATCGGTTGCCGTTGGTGTGGTTAGTGTTGTGTTGACCGTGTCACCTTTTTGATCCGCTTTGTTTGATTGCTGCTGGTTACAGGCAACGAGGAACAAGATCGATATTATGGCAAATGCTTTCATAAACTGCGAAATTGATTAAGACGTTTGATGTCGTTGTTGATTTCTGCTGAGCTGCAATAATAACGCCATGACGGTAAAAGCTACCGGCAGCGGAGCCCGTCGTGGAGACGAACTATATCGTCTCGTTGAGCACGCTGCTGCCGGATTTGTCGCAGCGGTGACCAAAGTTGACAACGTCATCGATCGACATCATGTATTTGATGAACGACATCGTTTGATGTATTGTATCATTAACGCCGCTGTAAAAACTATTAAGATATTGCTGATGATTGTTCATCCAGCGAAGTGCTCGAGCTCGTCGTTATGTGAATCGACAAAGTCAATTTTGACCTACAATTTACTAGCACACGTCGAAGCTCGCAACAGGTGATCAACGATGATCCAAAAGATTGGTCGTGTTACATACGGTGGTGAGTGTTTACTAACAAGGTAGTTTGTAAACCTGGTAGGTCGGGTTAAGTTGAACAACGAAAAAGCGCAAAGGGATAAATTGCAATTCCTGGTATGCTGATAACTGCTTTAAGCTCAATTGTTGCTTTAACAAAAGCTTAGATACATAAGCAAAAAACTGGGCGACAATTTGCTTTTGATCGAACGAACGACAAAAACCCGCGTTCGTACTGTTATGAAAAAAGCACTTTTATTTTCTTTAAGCTTAATGTTATGCAGCGTAATATTTGCGCAGGAAACTCCATCGTTTGGTATTCGTGCAGGAGCATCCTCAACGGGAATGCGTGGTGACGCAATCAGTAGTTTTGAAAATTTACTTGACTTTTCAAATGGTATGATCAATCCAACCAATCGTACCGGCTTCTTTGCAGGTGGCTTTGTAAGTATCCCGGTAACCGAACAGTTCTTAATTGAGCCTGCCGTGTACTATTCTCAGAAAGGTTATGTTTTAAATGGTTCTTTTAACGTTAAAGGAATGAGTTTCCTGGGTGCAAATGCAAAAGCTCGTTTAAACACGCAATACATAGATTTGCCCGTTGTTGTAAAAACTAATTTCAAAGGCTTTCAATTATTTGCGGGCACACAAATTTCTTACTTAATAAATGCTGATTTACGTGCAACTGCAGGTGTATTCGGTATTAATTTATTGAACACAACGATCGATGCGAGCCCGCAATTTAATCGTTGGGATGCAGCCCTGACCGGTGGTGTAGGGTACGAATTTGCAAATGGCTTTAACATCACTGCTGCTTACGATTATGGCTTGTCGAGAGTAGATGCAAGCAGAACCATGAACTCTTACAATCACGCAATAAAGGTAGGCCTCGGTATGAAGTTCTAGAGCTGGTAGCCTGGTGAACACCTGGTATTGTGTTGATTTAGGGCAAACATAAAGAACTATTCACTCGAGGATACCTGCTCTTGTACGTGTTCATGAAGTGCCCGCTTGTTTAAGCTGCTTTCCATAGGCTCCATTGCCAGTGCCGCAAGCTTTTCCAGGCAACTGATCTGGAAAGCATCGAGCTGTTGAGGCTGATTGCTGGCGACGCACAGACTTCCAATGGGATATCCTTCGGCCGTAGTTAGCGGGGCCCCGGCATAAAACCTGATACCAAAAGTTCCGGTGAATAAGCCGTCGGCGTCAAACCTGCTGTCGAGTAGGGTATCTTCAACAACCATAACGCCATCCTGCGCGATAGTGTATTTGCAAAACGATTCCTCCCTGGAAGAAGAATGCCAGTCGATACCCTTTTTTACTTTGAAGTACTGTGTGGTATCATCGATCAGTGTAATCAAAGCAACAGGGGTCCCACAAACGTCAGAGGCGACTTCAATCAAGTCTTGTAAATCGTGTCGCTTTGAGGTATCTATGAGATTATATCGTTGAACAGCTTTTAGTCTTAAACATTCATGCGAGGCTTCGTTCTCCATCAATGGGAATTGTGTTAGTGTATGTCGTGTTGTAGTAACAACCAATTAGCTGATATTGTTTTTAACCGCTGCGGTATCAGTGCCATTAATATAATCTTTTTTTTCTGTCTCCAAAATAGTGCTCCCTGATTTATGGTTCAGGGAGCTTTTTTCGGCCGGTGGAATGGAGTGCTTTTGATAGCGCCCACTCGCCGTAACGCGCAGTTTCACTGATTTAAGATCTGTCTCGAACAGCTGAAGGCACGAAAGAACTCGCAGACGAGGGTAGGTGATCAAGCTGGTACGTAGTTCGTGTAACCACTACGTTTACTACATTTAGGGCTGTGCCGATCGGCTACGACATATATAGTCTTGAGTATAACTGTTCGTGTTGCATAGAGGCAAGGTCGAAGCCGGGGCAACATAGTCCTAATAAGGATGGGTCAGGAGAAAGAGCCTGTTCAACAAGCGAGTCAATAAGGGGAAAAAGCGATATCAATATCTCCTGGCCATGCTGTTGACCGAGTGGCACCAGCTTAACGCAGTTGGTAGCAAATCCGGATGCTGCACTGTAATAAAAGCCAGTCAGCGTGTCGTTCTTTGTTAAGCCAAGCCCTTGTGCGATCAGGGCAAATGCAATGCAGTAGTGGCCAAACAGCCGGCCGTCCAACGTGGCGTTGCAGTAAAAAGAAAGCGGGTTTGTTGCCGGCGTACCAGCAAATATCTTCATGAGCCTGGTACCTGTTTTTTGGCTGGCAAGCCGGATTTCCAGGGGAAGTTTTATTGCCGTGCAAAGTTCATCCCACTCCCGTATCGCGCTGAGATCGCCTTGCTCTGCAGCGGCCCAGGCGAGGGAAACAATGGCGGCATCGTTATGCGTGGTGTTCTCCGTTAATTGCTGCTCGATAAAAACCCTTGCGGTTTCTTTGTTGTTTACTGCTCCGGCTTGCACATACGTCTCCAAACCGGCAGAGTGAGAAAAGCTTCCGATAGGTAATGCCGGATCACATAAGTGCAGAAGATGAAGTAAAGATGGGCTAATCATCAGCTGTTGGTCAGTTGTAATATCCTGTTGAAAAGCGATCCGGAACCTGCGTGTGCATGTGGTAGTACAGACGTGTTTATTGGGTTCAGCAACTTTCGCTCCGCGATATTTGCCCCATAGCCCGAAGCTTCTAACAGCCGGTGTAAAGGGGCTTCATATGGAACCAGTAGTTCATTTTGCTCATAAAAAAGCGGCAGGTGTTTATTGCCTATTTCGTAACACATTGCAGCTGCATTAAGGATGGATGTAGGCGTTAGCACGATAACCTTGCAGGAAAGGATCTCAACCGCAATCGTCACATTCTCATCGTCGAACAGGATATCGCCGTGTTGCAATCCTGGGTTCTCTTTCAGGAACCTCATCTTCACGGTTTCTCCTTTGCGAGTTTGCTTATGCAGAATTCGCTTATTGCATTCGTACCATTCCAGGGGCAGATGGTCAAGCCGGGCTGGATCTTCACCTTCACGTAAACGTCTTGTTGGTAATTGTGTAATCAGCATTCACGCTTATAATTTAATTTTTTGCCACAGGTTTCCTGGCAAAGACTCCGGATGTTAAACAGACGACCCCGGGTCCTGGTAACTAATTCCGATCAACATCAATAATGAGAACATGCATGGAATGTTGTAGCATCAAAATAAGAAATATCGTTGCGCAAGTGAAACTACTTCCAGCGGTTCACAGAAAATGTGCTCTCCATCCACCCGTACTTCATACGTTTCGGGATCTACTACTATCTCCGGCGTTTTATCATTGTGTATAAGATCGGATTTCGAAATATTCCGACAGTTCTCAACGGCTAATATTTTCTTGTTTAAACCATATGATGCTACACGGCCATTTTCGATTGCTATTTTCGACACAAAGGTGATACAGGTTTTAAATACCGCCTTACCATAGGCACCGAACATATGGCGGTAGATAACTGGTTGAGGAGTCGGTATCGAGGCATTTGGATCGCCCATCCTGGCACCAATGATCATACCTCCTTTGATGACCATTTCGGGCTTAGCCCCAAACAAGGCCGGCTTCCATAAAACAAGATCTGCGAATTTGCCGGGCTCCAGCGAACCGACGTGTTTCGCGATGCCATGGGTAATAGCCGGGTTGATGGTGTACTTTGCTACGTAACGTTTAACCCTGAAATTGTCGTTACCATGGTTTTCATCTTCCGGTAAAGGTCCGCGCTGCTTTTTCATTTTGTCGGCCGTTTGCCAGGTACGGGTGATCACTTCGGCAACCCTGCCCATCGCCTGGCTGTCGGAGCTCATCATGCTAAACACACCGAGGTCGTGCAAAATGTCTTCCGCAGCAATCGTCTCTGGTCTTATGCGGCTATCAGCGAAGGCAACATCTTCAGCGACTGTTTTGTCGAGGTGATGACACACCATCAGCATATCAAGGTGTTCATCAATTGTGTTGATGGTATAGGGCCGGGTCGGGTTAGTAGATGACGGTAGTACGTTCTGGTATTGTGCGGCCTTAATGATGTCCGGCGCATGTCCGCCGCCTGCACCCTCCGTATGATAAGTGTGGATGACCCTGCCAGCAATTGCAGCCATAGTATCTTCGAGAAAGCCGGTTTCGTTGAGCGTGTCGGTATGTATGGCAACCTGCACATCAAGCGCGTCGGCAACCTTTAGTGAAGCATCAATTACGGCGGGAGTGGAGCCCCAGTCTTCGTGGATTTTCAGGCCAATTGCACCTGCCTCAATTTGCTCGGTCAATGGTTCGACAGTTGCGCAATTTCCTTTGCCCAAAAAGCCAAGGTTCATGGGAAGTCCTTCGGCTGCCTCCAGCATCTTACGAATGTTCCATGCGCCTGGTGTAACCGTGGTTGCATTAGTGCCGTCGGCAGGTCCGGTTCCTCCCCCCAACATTGTAGTGACACCGCTGAACAGTGCATGGTCGATTAGCTGCGGACAAATAAAATGAATATGGGTATCAATACCTCCGGCCGTTGCGATCAGCCCCGCCCCACCATGTACCTCTGTTGATGCACCGATCACCATGTTCTCATCAATGCCGTCCATGGTATCGGGATTGCCCGCTTTTCCAATGCCAATGATATTGCCATCCTTGATGGCGATGTCGGCTTTCACAATCCCCCAATGGTCTATGATCATTACGCTGGTGATCACCAGGTCGGGTACTCCCTGATCGCGCGTGCGTGTTGCTGATTGTGCCATTCCATCACGAATCGTTTTACCCCCACCGAATTTGGCCTCGTCGCCGTAAACAGTATAGTCTTTTTCGATTTCAATGATTAGTTCGGTATCCCCAAGCCGCACTTTGTCGCCGGTGGTGGGGCCATACATATTGGCGTATTTGACACGGTTTATTTCGAGGCTCATCGGCTAGAATTGGTGTAAAAAATTATATTGCCCGTTTAGAATATGGGCTGCATTTAGGGCTCCTGCAAAAAGTTGCTGTTGGCGAGCCGTTCCATGGCTGCCTTTTTGTTTGTATCGTCTGTTTTCCCATTAACAAGGTTATGGAATCCATATACCTGTTGTAAACCGCCAAATTCAACCAGTTCCACATCTTTTTCTTCGCCCGGCTCGAACCGAACGGCGGTTCCTGCTGCAATGTTCAGCCGTTTCCCAAAGGCTGGTTCACGATTGAACCGAAGGTGCCTGTTTACTTCAAAGAAATGAAAATGTGAGCCAACCTGAACGGGCCTGTCGCCGGTATTAACAACGGTAATCCTGCAGGTAGACCGTCCTTCATTGCAAACAATATTGCCCTGCGCTAAAATGTATTCTCCAGGTATCATAAGTGCATTTTTCTTGTTGCCGGCATTTATAACTTTATTTAGATCATCGGCCATGCCACTGCCTACATGATGCTGTATAACTAACCGGATGGCCTGGTACTTTAGCCGGGAAACGAATTCGAACACATCGAGCCGTTGGTTTACGCCTGATCACCTTATTGGATCATGAACGGTAACCAGCTTGGTTCCATCGCGAAAGGTGGCTTCTATCTGAACTTCGTGTATCATTTCGGGGATACCCTCCATTACGTCGTTGCGTGATAGAATCGTTGCGCCGTATTGCATGAGCTCCGCAACAGTTTTACCATCGCGTGCTGCTTCCTGAAGCCTGCTGCTGATAAGTGCAATCGCTTCCGGATAGTTGAGCTTTAGTCCGCGTGCTCTTCGTTTTTCTGCTAATTCCCCTGCCAGGAACAACAGTAGTTTTTCCGACTCTCTGGGCGTTAGATGCATGATGACATTTTGTAGTAAGTACGGCAGGCAATTGCAGAGCTAAATGTAGAAAGAAAAGTTCAAAATCAATGATTATAAACGATCCTGATTGCTGTTTTCATCGCTGCTCTGCCTTGCTTAGCCACGGCGGGGTCGTCAGGTGTACATTTACTCCTGCCTTGTTGTTGTGCATTGTATATAAAAACATCCGTAATTCCTAACAGTCGCAGGTTCAAATCAGACAGGTCAGAACATCAGTGGTACATCCGTCCGTAACATCCACAAGCAGATCCAAAACAGGTCGTTGTCCCGTGTTTTTAGTGGATCAGTTCCTTTTATACCCTGATGTCGACTACCGGTTTGTTGCAAAAGACAAATTTTTTTGATGTGACATCCCATCTAAAAAAATTTGCGTTTTTCAAACAATTAAAATTTTGGAAAACCGTTTTTTTTATGGGTTGCATTTATTATTATCATTTGAACCTTATGCTGAACTGGTGCCAGCCTGTCAACTACAACCACTTTTGTTGACAAATGCTTTTTAAAAATTTTAAACAACTAACAAATCAGGATTTTAACAATGAACCGTTTTTTGTTAACTGCTTTAGTTTTGATGTTGAGTTTCTTCACTTACGGACAAGAGCCTGCTAATCGGTGGAAAGGAAATCAGCTGCTTCAGTGGGCTGACTTTGAAGGTGAGGTAAAGGATACAAGCAGCTTTGATGCGGAATGTTTTGCTAATGTTTCTTATGAGTATGTCTTCTATAGTCCTAACGATTTCAGGTTCGACGTCTATGCAAATTTCGACAGAAATAATTCGTGGAGAAGAAAAGAAATGCAAAGCGACGAATTACTCAGGCATGAGCAATTACATTTTAATATTGCGGAATTATTTGCAGACCGCTTGAAATTTGAGTTTGAAAACTACATTTATTCGGAAGATTATGAGACGGAAATAGTGGGTATATTTAATCGTGTTAAGGTGGCATATCACCAGATGCAGGATGAGTATGATGAAGAGACAAATCATTCGTTGAATAAGGAAGAGCAAAAAAAGTGGGAAGATTTTATCCACGATCAGTTGTATAATCCGAATGTGGAAATGGAAGTGGTTTATCATAGTTCACCCGTTGCAACTGGTATTTAGCGAATCCTGTCAACTCAATTAAATTCAGTTCTATTAATCTATTTTCTACGCAACTACCGTTCGTTGTAGAGAGTTTTTGGCGACGAGCTGATGTAATCCTATGGCACTCCGGTTGCCCGCCCGCTGCGCAGTCGGACGGGTGTCACTCCCTTGTACTGAAGTAATTTTACTGTCCGGGTATTGTTTTGTAGGTAAAATACCCGATAACTAAAATAGATAATTTAATTCCTGACGCTTTTTCAACGAATTGATGAATTAGTCCAATTATTCTTCAATTAATTTGCTTTTAAATCTTTGATTTCAGGCTGCCTTATTTTTCAGTATATTTTAAATTCGGTTAAGTCACATCGGGCTGATCATTCTGATGTTACAGATTTCAGGAACTCATCTTGCGTTTTCTTTGATCAGCCTTGTAAATTACTGCTTCGATTAGTTTAAGCGTAATCATCTTGCTCAACAATAAAGCAGGCAAACATCTCCAGAATGTTTCAATGCTTCACGTGTGAGGTGCGTAGGAAAGATTCCGGGACGTTTTTCAATGAGTTCTGGAACTGACGGGAACGGCAATGCCCATTCGTTGCTAAACGGAGTAATATTTGAGACCGCGCATGAAGTGTCGTATACAAGCGATATTAAGCAAAAATAACTGGCCCGGCAGTTTAGGTGTTACAACCACACATGCCGGGCCAGCCAATGTTCTGCTATTAAGTTGTTGAGCGCCACCTGTCACCGGCTCACCAGCGCTAATTTTGTTTTTTAATCGAAAGGCTGGAACGTATGCTTGAGATACTGTATTTCAGCAGTGAGTTTATCCAGATCCTGTCTTATCTTGCCCGAGTAGATTAACAATACTGTCTTTGGTGACCGCTTCCACTGAAGCGTAATTCATCAATACACTGTCAACAGCCTGCTTTAAGAGTTGATCAGTACCTATTACTACAGGGGGAATTTGAATGTTGCTGATTACCTCTTTAACTCCGTACATTCATTTAACCGTTGTCTCCACCGAGCTCTTTGCCTTTATCGTTGGGCAATTCCCGCTTAGGGTAACTACGCCATTCTCCCCCCGGACACTCACCATGAATGTACCCGGGAGTCGCTGCTGCTTAACCCTGGAAGAACGTGCAAGGTGAATATTGTTAAGAATTCGGGAGAATAGAGCTCACCTTGACGTCCGGCGCTATTCCGAAAAAGTAGGGGGCCAGGCAGGAGTTAGTTTATGGAAATTTATGCACAAGTACGATTAATGTGTACAACAAGTGAGCCTCTGTCTTTGCGCGTATATCAACTTCGCTATGAGTGCTTTATTTGTAGGATTACCGAGTTCCTGTCCGCGAATAATTACATATAAGCGTTTGGTTCCTGATTTATTTTGGAACGGCCCGAAAGTACAAACGCCCCGCAGAATGCGTGGCGTTTGTAGATCGTAGCCTTACCTTACCGGTGTTATTTAGAGGTAGCTGTCATCGTAGCTTCTTTACACCTATTTTCAATTTCTGAAGCCGGATGGGTTTCACGATGTAAAAAACCTCGGGTGATTTTGATTGCATCAGCATGGAATTGCCACATCTTTACTGGTAACCACTATTCTGTTGAAATTCGTCGCGGTTTGTTACAGCATCCAACTGTGCGCGGGGAAT
>JASLBT010000043.1 GCA_030146445.1 Segetibacter sp.
CTGGCCATTCCAACTGCTGTAGGTGGTAAAAGCGAAAACTATGTAAACATTGCAGGCACATCGTTTGGCTTGAAAAAAAGTATTAGTCCAGCCATCTCTATCTTACCGGAAATAGGTGTGTATTGGTATGAAGGCAAAATCGGAAATATAAAAAAAGCCGGTCCGGGTTTTCAATACGGTTTAATGCTTGCAACCAGTTTTTAACTTTGGAGCAGAAATTCCATGTTCACCATTCGGAATAACCAAGGATATCGTTGGTGCCTCTATAGCATATATGAAGACTTCTCAAAGCATTCGACCGGGTTGTTAAACAATTGGGAAGCTATCCGGATCAATCGAAAGATTACCTGTTTACATAACAATGGCAATAACCTGAAAGGTTAACGCGCTTTGCTATCGGTCGTTTGTTCACGGAATAACAATACGATTTTCCGGGTGGTTGCTTAAGTGCTGACTATATCCTCAGGGCAGTGATTACACCTGGCCGTATATTCAAGAAAGGCGATAATGCAACGCTCACTTAACGGTAGTCCAGGTGATAACTGGTTTTTATGGTTTATTAGTTTTTAGTGTGGTCCGTTGTGTTTGCTTGTGGGCGCATAAGACTGGTACAACTTATCTACCTGTGCGGCAGCTTGTCCCTGCTTTTGTTTTACAGTGGCAAGGGTAGGAGGTTCACTCCACGGCATTTTGCCAGCAACGATTTTTGGCAAATTGATAAATACATCTGTTCCGGTTCTTTTGATAACAGCGTCTAGTGGAATATAGGTATCTTCTTTAAAGATCATTCCCATTGGCACCAGTATATAACCCTCGCAATTACTGCAAGGTTGCCTTACTTCTTTTACCGAGCCTAATTCGCCACCATCAGATCCTTTTACTGTGTCACCTTCCTGGATTTGCAGGTTGGTAGTACCACTGGTTTCAATTGCAGTTAAGAAGTCTTCCGCTTTTATAACCGCGTTAGCGATTAAAGGAAAATTTATCATTATCGCCGACTCGTATTCTGCCACACCTGTTGCACCTATCGCATCTGATATAAAAGTAACGTCATAACCTTCTTCCATTGCATGCCGCCCTGTTGACTCGCAGCACAGGTTGGCAGTCATTCCGGCTATAACAATGTGAGTCGTACCACGCCGCTTCAGCTCTTCTTTTAAGTCGGTTTGCATTACGTCACAACTTTTGTGTGGCTGCAGGATTACGTCCCCTGGCTGAGGTTGCAGGTCGGGGTGAAAATCAGCACCCCAACTCCCCGCCTGGAACATCTTCATTTCATACATCATACGATTGATGCCACTCCGCTTCTGCAGGTGTTCATTGGCATAATCTTCCTCCGTATATGCCATCGGACCAAATAAGACCGCGATGCCTTCTGCTCTGGCAGCCTTGATGACCCTTTGTAAATTCTCGATCACATTATGCATTTTCACCGTTTTTTTGGTCAGCTCCCAGGCAGCACCACCTTCGGATAGAAAATCGTTCACCGGGTCTATTACCAGCAGAACGGTTTTATCTGGTGGGTAGGCGTATTCGTTAGCAATTCCCGGTAAATACGTCGCTTTTTGTTGTTCTTCTACTCTCAACGGTTCCATCGTTAATGTTTTTATGGTTAAATAATGATATCATTGGTGTCTTCGTGCCCACCGGCAGACCGTGGTTACGGGGGCGTTAAAGAGCCATTTCAATCTTTAATCGTGCCAATCTGTTGTTGGTCAAGGTGTGGCTTTCTCCCTCCAGGTACAATGTCAAAAATTATTCATCCCTCGTTGAAATGTCTTTACATCAGGATCTTTAGTGCCACTTGTTGGCAGTGTAAACTTGAACCCCTGCATGTAAGTATCAATTTGTCCGGTTTGCATGAACGATTTCATAGCTTGCGTATAATACGCTCTTGCCTGGTCAATTGTTTTGGCACCCATTGCTACATCATTTGCAAGATTTATCGCCAGAAGGTTAGCACCTTCTTTATCGCACCTGGCACTCATTTCCCCTTTGGTTCGTTCCACGATCACACTGCCATCGTCAGCAGCCATCTCATCAAATTGTCAACCGGTACTTTGTAATCAATAAACCGCTCCAACAAATCAAGGTGTGGTGTCGGAAAATTGTGCGGTACAGTATCCCGGTAGACAATTGTTCTTTTCCAGCCTCCATTATTGTTCCATTGGAGCATTTCGGAGGTAGATCTCACTGGTTCACCGTATTTGGCTATCATTTCCTGGGCTACTTTTTTTGACGTTGCCGGCCAATTAGCAATTGACGCCTCGGCCCCATTTTGATCATCTGTGTCATTGTTTTTTTCGCATGATATGATCGTCACCATTAAGATAAGGGCAGTCGAGACAAGCAAGTAAGTACTGGACAGAATTCTTTTCATCTTTGTGGGTTTTAGATTTAATAAAAAAAGCGATCGGAGATAGGTGGACAGTGCCTGCATTCCTGAAGCAATTCCATGTGAATAACAAGTGAAAACTCCGATGCGGGTTGTTCGTATGTCGAATTTGGAGCTAACTGGTTCAGTTTCCTTGCCGATCATCAAAATGGAGTTTCGTTGTGGAACATGGTCTTCAGCAATAACTTAAGCCCCGTAATTGAACACCAATTTATTACGGGCCGACCAGTACATCCAGTCAAAAAAGAAACCAGGCTTGCGCCGCACCGCAAGGGATTACCGGCAGTGGCAACATTGGTGTTGGGGTAACAGGTAAAAATCTGATGATGGTGTCGCACGGATAGTACAAAAGCTATACGAACTCTCAGTATTACAG
>JASLBT010000064.1 GCA_030146445.1 Segetibacter sp.
TATTGCTCCTAGCAGACTTTGGCATTTTATGAAAAGAGGTAAGGAGGAACGTTCTGGCCGAAAGATCCCGTTGATAGCGATTTTCGGCGCTTTCGACTAAACGGGAATGCGAAAAAAGTGGAAAAGCAAGGCCAGTGAACAAGATGGTTATTACACAGGTCTTTTTTCATTTGACCCTGTTCTAAGCTGAGTTGTTCATATAGCGGCGGCGGAGTCGAGCATTCATTCAACCCGTATTGAGGCACCTGTCGGTCATGAAACCCGCCTCGTGCTCATGGTTCTGCAGAACACATTTTACATATTGGCCTGTAAACCTGCAATATATTGAAAGCCATGTGCACCCTCTTCCACAGGTAAGCTGGTGGTATATTAATTGTAACACATACTTAAACGTTATTGATAATGGGTAAAGACGAAAACGGAACTTTCCACCCCGGAAAAGGCAAACCTTCCGGGGCCAATAAAGAGGAGGGCCTGGGCCTGCAACCTACTGAACCCGGGAAGATGGATGAATACCTTGAGACATCCGAAAAGTATACGTTGGGGGAAGATGAATTACAACCTTCTGTTCCCCTAAAGCACCCCAATCGGAATACCAGCAAAGGGGAAGAAACAAAAACAGGGTCAAACACCTGATCATTTTTCTAAAAAAATCTCATTGCCCGGCACCGGGCTTCTTAGCTGGCCAGGCCAGATATCACTTGAAACTTCAATAGTTCACAAAGGGCTTATGCGGCAAGCGTCAATTGCTGCTGAAGCCGGGAATTTTATCGTTTTTAACGATTGTAAAATTTAAACCGATTATTATGGCTAAACAAACTATGGGAAAAGACGACAATGGCGTGTTTCATCCGGGAAAAGGAAAACCTTCCGGAGTTAATAAAGAAGAGGGACTGGGACTTCAGGCTACCCCGCCTGAAAAGCTCGACGAGTACCTGGAGATTTCCGATAAGTATACGATTGGTGAAGATGAACTGGATCCTAGTGTTCCGGTCAGGCACCCGAACCGCAACACATCAAAGGGTGAGGACACCTATAAAGGGAAAGAGAATAAAGAGGAAAGCAATAAGAGCAATAACCAGACTTTTGATGAAGATCGTACACAAACTGATGTGGAGGAACTGCCCGGCGTGCTAACTAAGGAGCGTTTTACCGAATTAGCAAACTACAAAAATGATTGCTGTGTTTCGTTATACCTTGGTGCACATCCGGCTGGCGTTGAGGTAAATGAGCACTTCGATGTCACTAATTTCAAAAACCAACTACAGGAAATCGCCCGAAGACTGAAAGACAAAGGGTATGATCAAGGTTTCATAGAGCCCCTTTTAGAACCTGGGTACGAATTGGTTCGAAACGAGGAGTTCTGGACCAGTCTGTCTCCGGGGCTGGCTATATTCATTGCGAAAGACTATTTTAAATACATAAAGATGCCGGTTCAACCATCAGAAGAACTGGTGTTAGAACCTACGTTCTTTGTAACCCCATTGGTTCCGCTGATGATGAGCAAAGAATATTTCTACCTGCTTGTAATCAGCAAACAGTGCGCTAAGCTCTTTAAGGCCGATGCATATGGAATGGAGATCGTACCCGTTAACCTGCCACAGAGCATACAGGAGGTTAAACGCTTGTCTGACCTCGATGCCACGACGTTTAGATCGGGAAGTAACGGGCCACGGGCGCCGCGTTATTCACAGGAAGGTGCGTATCATGGTGTAGCAGGAGGGAATCCTGAAGACAAAGACAACATACTGGTTTATTTTGAGGCAGTAGACGACATTCTCTGGGATGAAGTATTAAATAAAGAAAATGCACCTCTGGTACTTGCAGGTGTAGAATATGAAATCCCCATTTATAAAAGCGCCTGTGATTACCACAACATATGGCCTGAAGCACTTACTGGTAACCGGGAGCGGCAGGAAACAAAGGCATTGTATGAGGAAGCGAAAGCCCTCATGAAACCCTTATTTGAACAAAAACTCACTAAAGCTCTCGAAACTTACGGCAACAATTCGGCAAACGGTTTAACATCTTCAATTGCCGCAGACGTTATTCCGGCGGCATACTATTCGCAGATCTCACACCTGTTTGTCTGTAAAGGCGAACATATATGGGGCACTTTCGACGAAATGGCAAATGAGCTTTCGTTTCACGATACGCCTGATGAGGATGGAGAAGACCTATTGGATCATGCAGTGGTGAAGACTTTGGCAAATGGCGGAGAAGTATACCTGCTTGAAAAAGAACAAATGCCCGCTGAAACCCAGGTTGCAGCCATTATGCGGTTCTAAAGCAGACGCTTACTGCAATTGGAGCCAACGTCAGGAGAGTGCAACAGTTTGTAACGAAGATATATAAATAGCCCAGGCAGGATTTAATTAACAGCCGCGGCTTTGATTACTGTAAGTCTCCGGGAGGTAGTGTTTGTTTGATGTGCAGTTGTATGTCGCGTCCCTTGCTGATCATGATAAAAGACGAGAGTTCTCCGATGGGCTGTAAGACTGGTTGATAATAGAACGCCGTGTGCAAACGCGGCGTTTTTCGTTTTCTACGCAGTGGCGAACAGTACGTTTACCTGTTTTACCGGCTTCTAATGGTGTATTCCCGGTGCCGGTTCGATTTTTTGTTTATCATGCTCACACGTGATTAGCAACCAAAATCACGGCTGTTCCTGTTCAGGCAATTGAATTAACGGGCGCAGTCGTTGTAGATATTCCTCATTTTGGGTAAAAATGATGATTTTCTCCACCAACGAAATATGATTAATGCGTATATACGCTCAAACAACAGTGGCATACATTTAAATATAAGATATAATTGAAATAGGTGATTATTCCCTCGTATTGGCCGACTGTTACGGGAATTCAGACAGGGGCTTAAATAACAGAAATTCAAACCAAATTTAAGACTGCCTTTTCATGTTGGAATTACCGGAAGTACCAAGGATAGTTAACCATATCAACTTACCGGACGGCAGGATAACAAAGCCAGGTTGAAGGCTTTAGAAATTGCGTATAATGGATAAAGTTCTACTGAATAATCATGTTGAAATATGGGGAGGAATTGAATGTTCGATTAACCGCGTAGGTGATAGTTACATGGACCAGACGTTGCTTTCGGGGCATTATACACGCGAAGACGACATCCCCCGTTTTGCTGCGTTGGGCATTAAGGCTTTACGCTATCCTGTACTTTGGGAAAAACATGCGCCGACTAAACACCAGGAAATAGACTGGTTCGAAACAGAAAAGAAGCTTAACAAATTACGGGAAGTAAAACTTACCCCTATTGTCGGACTGGTTCACCACGGCAGCGGGCCGGCTTACACCAGCTTTCACGACGATAGTTTTGCTGAAGGGCTTGCAGGCTATGCAGCTGAAGTTGCGCGCAAATTCCCCTGGCTGGACTACTACACGCCGGTAAACGAGCCGCTTACGACTGCCCGGTTTTGTGGATTATACGGTCACTGGTTTCCCCACGGTAATAACGACGCTTCTTTCCTGAGGGTTCTCGTAGCTGAGTGCAAGGGAACAGTGCTGGCAATGAAGGCCATTCGCAAGATCAATCCGAAAGCAAAACTTGTTTTTACCGAGGACCTCGGCAAAACACATAGTACACCACGATTAAGATACCAGGCAGACTTTGAAAATCTCCGGCGCTGGTTATCCATAGACCTGATCTGTGGCATGGTAACCACAGCACATCCGTTGTACCGATACGTGGTTGATGCGGGCATAAGCGAAATGGAGATAAGCTTCTTCAATCAAAATCCTTGTCCACCCGACATACTTGGGTTCAACCATTACCTCACCTCCGAGCGGTATATCGACGAACAAACAAGCAATTATCCTCCGCATACGTGGGGAGGTAATATAGCGCAGCAATATGCGGATGTTGAAGCGGTGCGTGTAGAACATGAATGCATGTCGGGCCCCTATGAGTTATTAAAAGAAGCATGGGAAAGGTATCACCTCGCGCTCGCTGTCACAGAAGTACACCTTCATTGCACCAGGGAAGAACAGCTAAGGTGGTTCCATGGGATGTGGGAAACCGCAAACCGGTTGAAAAAGGAAGGCGTTGACATTAGGGCAATCACCGCATGGGCGTTATTAGGATCATTTGACTGGGTAAGCCTCTTAACCCGCCAAAATGGACACTATGAATCAGGCGTGTTTGATCTCCGGGCAGCTTCCCCGAGACCCACGGCTTTGTCGGGATTGATATCAACACTTTCCCAGGGTAAGGAATACAATCACCCCGTTTTATTAGAAAAAGGATGGTGGCAAAGGCCTTGCAGGATCGAATACCCATCGGCACATTCGCGCACTAAGTCGTATAAAAGGCAGAGTACGCGGCCGCTGATCATTACTGGCAAATCTGGTTCTCTCGGGAAAGCGTTTGCGAGAATCTGTGATCTGCGTGGCATTCACTACCAGCTGATGGGCCGCCAGGACTTCAGGATCACAGATGCCGCAGAAATCGAACAAATAATTGGCCAATACGACCCATGGGCGATCATCAATACCGCCGGTTTTGTTCGGGTTGACGAGGCCGAAAGCGATGCTGAAAACTGTTTCCTGGTGAACAGTATCGCTCCGCGGGAGCTTTCAAAACAATGCAGCCGCCATAACGTAAGGTTCGTAACCTTTTCGTCGGATCTTGTATTCGACGGCAAAAAAAACGATCCTTATGTAGAAAGTGACAGGGTTTCACCCCTCAGCATTTTCGGGCAAAGTAAAGCTGAGGCAGAAAAAGCGGTGCTTCTTGAAAATCCCGAAGCGCTGGTAATCCGGACAAGCACTTACTTTGGTCCGTGGGACTCCATGAATTTTGTTGCCGATGCGCTTTATTCTTTCAAAAATAATTTGCCTTTCGATGTCGCTAACGATGTAATTGTGTCTCCAACTTATACACCTGACCTGGTAAATGTAGCTCTCGATTTGCTACTCGACGAGGAATACGGTATATGGAACATCTCGAATAATGGAGAGCTATCATGGGCTGTTCTCGCCGAACAGGTTGCAGAAAGAAGTGGCTACAACACTGCGCGGCTTAATCCCATTAGTCTGAAAGACATGTGCCTGGTTGCTCCCCGACCACAGTACAGTGTTTTAAAAAGTGAAAAAGGTTTTACGCTGCCAAAACTCGATAATGCTCTCGATCGGTTTTTTCATGAGCAGGAGTTGATAACCATATAGCTACGGCGAAAGGATTACTACGATCCTAATGTAAATAGCTGTTCCTGAT
>JASLBT010000363.1 GCA_030146445.1 Segetibacter sp.
CAATAACCCCGATACAGTTCAGTTTTCTTCTGGCATTGGTGGTAATTCGTCAATGTGTAAATTTTACACATTGCAAATATGAACTAAAAAATCGAAATAGGCGCAATTAATATCGGCTTTAACGAAATGTATGATCTAAACGCCCGCAAACGCCTGTAGTCAGTTGGGGTTATTAGGCAATCCGAGGTAAAAAAATGGGCTTTATGCTTGCATAAGAATGCTGAAGTCAAAGGCGGTCCATGGCAACAAACTTGACAGACCTGGTTTTATATTGCCACAACCTGAGCCCCGGCTGAGAACCGGAACTTCGCAAATGGCGTCATACGATTAAACGAGGATAAAGGCAGTAAACGACTTGGGGCCATGAGCACCCAACACAAGGGACTGCTCGATATCGGCAGTTTTCGATGGCCCTGCTACAAAAGCTGCATAACCATACGGTGTCTGGCCAATAATCTCATAAGCATCGTGCATCGTCGCCACTATCGCTTCTTTTGTCAGGATCACTGCTAATTGTTGCGAGATAAAGGGCAGTGCCCTTTCCAATAGTTGTTCGTCCTTTAACCAAACGGAGCCGTTTTCTGCCACAGCCAGGTTAGAGGTGGTGATAAACAGGTCCACATTTTCAAGGTCATGCGGATCTTTTACCAACGGGTTTATTTCGGCGTCCAGGCCGGGAAGTTCAACGGCAGAAATGATCCTTTTGGACTCGTGGAAACTCCCGCGTACAATATGCGCTACTTGTTCATAGCCATTTACGATGTGCGCCTCTCCGCCAATAAACCGTAAAATACCAATATACTGCTGCAGCAGGTCCTCGTAATGCTGATCATAATTCGTCAACTGCGGCAAAGGACTTTCCGCCGGCTGATTTTGTTTTACCCTCGACAGTATGGCTTCCCTGCTGGTCATGATTTCCTGTTTTTTTTGTACCATTCGGTAAACGATTGCCGGGGTGGTTCAGGCATATCCCGCTGCTTGTACCATGGGTTCATTTTGTTGTTCAGTACAAACGGAACATTACGCATAAACCATCGGCCCGCTTTGCCGGCAAAGCGATAAACACCAGGGTTATTCAACGTAAAGGTCATCCCTTGCATGCCGGCTTTTTTCAGCGCAGGTGCGTGCCCTTCCTTTACCAGCACCTGGCGCCATTTATACAACTGGTCATGAATGTCAATTTTTACGGGGCAAACATTGGTGCACGAGCCGCATAGTGTAGAGGCAAAGGGAAGGTCGGCATATTTACGCATGTCGAGGTTTGGCGCAAGTATCGAACCAATCGGCCCGGCAACAGCGGTGTGGTAGCTATGTCCGCCGCTCCTGCGGTAAACCGGGCACGTATTCATACAGGCCGCACACCTTATACATTTTAAAGAATTACGAAAGTCTGCTTTTCCAAGATGAATGCTTCGGCCATTATCAACAAGCACAACGTGCATTTCCTGTCCGACACGCGGTGTCGAAAAATGACTTGAATAGGTGGTAATCGGCTGTCCCGTTGCACTGCGTGTAAGCAGGCGCAAAAAATAGCCAAGGTGTTTCCGTAGCGGAATAATCTTTTCAATTCCCATACTCGCAATGTGCACGTCGGCAAGGTGGGCGCCAATATCTGCATTGCCTTCGTTGGTGCAAACAACAAACTCACCCGTTTCAGCCACGGCGAAGTTTACCCCGGTCAGTGCGGCCCGACGCGTAAGAAACTTGTCGCGCATATGTTGCCTGGCGGCTTCTGTCAAAAATTGCGGATCTGCATTACCCGCCGGGGTGCCCAGCTTTTCATGAAAGAGCTGTCCTATTTCTTCCTTTTTCTTATGAATACAGGGCAATACAATATGACTGGGCGGTTCTTCGGCGAGTTGCACTATGCGCTCACCCAGGTCGGAGTCGATAACTTCTATGCCGCGCTGCTCCAGGAACTCGTTCAGGTGGCATTCCTCAGTAAGCATCGACTTGCTTTTAATCATCCGGTCGATACCATGGCGCTGTAAAATGTTGTGCACAATTTCATTGTGCTCGTTTGCATCGGCCGCCCAATGTATGATGATGCCGTTCTCTTTTGCACGTGCTTCAAATTGCTCCAGGTACTGCGATAGGTTCGACAGCACATTGTTTTTAATCTGGGATGCAGTTTCCCGCAATTCTTCCCATTCAATAATCCCGTGAGCCGCCTTGTCGCGCTTTTGCCTGATCCACCATAGTGTATTATCGTGCCATTCCACCCGTTCCTCGTCCTTATTAAACGTATCTGCTAACGTAGCGTGATCCTGCACTGAATTTTGCATTTTTCTTTTTTTTGGTACCGGCATTTGTCGGCTTTTCGGCCCCGGTTGTGTCACTCCCGTCCGACTGGCGCAGCCGGGCGGGCACTTGTACGGCATATTCTGGTTGGGCAAACTCAGCAAAAGTCAAAAGTTAAAACAAAATGCCAACCGCGGCTTCGTGCTCAACTTCCCCCTTAATACCCAATACCTCATTACCCAATACCTTTCAACTAGTCAACTTATCAACCTATCAACGTTTAAACCTATCAACCCATCAACTTCCCCCAATACCTCGCTCCCCTACTCCCCATTCAATATCTCCGCAATATGCTTAACCCTAACAGAACTTTTCTGCCTGTTTAAGACTCCCTCCATGTGCATGAGGCAGCTCATATCGGCACCGGTAATAAATTCCGCGCCATGTTGCAGGTGATCTTTTACCCTGTCTTTTCCCATCTTAACACTAACGGCTTCTTCGAAAACGCAAAAGGTTCCCCCAAAGCCACAGCATTCATCCTGCCGGCCAAGGTCAATGATCTCAATGCCCTTAACCATGTTCAGCAATCGCCCCGGCTTTGAAAATGGGGCCCCTACCACTTCCGTCATCTGCGATAACTTCAGGCCCCTTTGCCCGTGACAGCTGTGATGAACCCCGACCTTATGCGGGAAATACGCATTAAGGTCCTCCACCTTTAAAACGTCAGTAAGGAACTCGGTAAGTTCGTAGATTCTCGAGCGGATCTGCCCGGCTTCTAATTCCCGTTTATCATGATGCAAATGGTCCTTGATGTGGAGCACACAACTTCCGGAAGGGGAAACGATATAGTCAAATGCTGAGAAATTCCTGATGAACAGGTCGTCGCAACCTTTTGTCAGGTGCTCAAAACCTGAGTTTGCCATCGGTTGACCACAACAGGTTTGATTCAAGGGAAAAACAACTTCCACCCCTTGCTTTTCAAGCAACTGCAAAGTTGCCATTGCTACTTTCGGATAAAACTGGTCAACGTAGCAGGGAATAAAAAGGCCAACCTTCATATGCTTAGTCTATTACTTTTATACTTTTCTGTAGTCACTTCGTTCGACGTGTAAATATCACTTTTTTTCGTAAAATCGAGCACCCCGTACATGATAACACCCGTGTCGCCCACAGGTTTGTTATGCTGAAAATTATTTAATTCACGTGTAGTTCAATACCGCTGGGGGCAAAATCGCCGGTGCCGGCACTTACTTGCCGGTTTCGCCGATCGGGGCGTCAACCGGTTTCGACTCCGGCGAACCCTTTTGCCTGAACCAGATCGTCAGGAGTACGATTGCAGCTACGGACAGGAATTCACTCTGCCAGTTCTGAAAGGATTCAAACCAGAACCTGCTGGTGGAGATATACTCTCCTGACGTAAGGATTGGTTCGCCTTTAGTGGCAAGTTCTTCATTTTCGCGGCTTAGGCTACCCCGGAAATGTAAATAAAACGATA
>JASLBT010000110.1 GCA_030146445.1 Segetibacter sp.
CCCGGTACTGCTATGCTGTACAAGCCCGCCCGCTGCGCAGTCAAACGGGAGTGCGACGCCCGCCCGGCCAGACATTTACGAGCATTTAATTCGCCTATCCGCTTCAATCTTCGCTCATCCGGCCTTATAAAAATGGCCCGCCCGGATGACCCGGTCGGACGGGCGCTAAGAAATGCGGAGCATTGGCAACAACTCAAATGTATTTTTAGCGTTGCCGAACTCCGTTTCATCGAGACCATTGAAAAATAATGTTACCGAGATAAAATTGACTAATGTCTCGTTAAGCAGCGAACATGTCGAGAGATAGCCCAATCATGTTCATAAGTCTCCGCCGATGAAAGATAAACAGACACGGCTTTAGCTTTTTCGCTGTAGAGACATTGGGCAATTTTTAGCCATTTTTATAGAACCCCGTCCGACTGCCCGTCCGACTGGCGGAGCTGGGCGGGCGCAGCGGGCGGGCTTGATTTTTCTTTGCGTGCCCCAAAGTCGTTCGGGGTTCCTTTCTTTTCATCAATGCCTGCCCCGATAAAATCGGGGGAAAGAAAGTAACACACTAGCTTTCTCGAACGCTCAATCTCTTGCCTATACCGCGTTAAAGCTCAGTTTTTCAATTATTAAGGTTGACGCCTATGCCAACCAGTTGGTGCCTGCCCCCGATGCCTTGGTGGGCGCCACCCCAAGCTGCGCAAGGGGTCGGGCTTTTCGCTATTACTCCGCCGCAGGCTATACTGCAATGCCCGTCCGACCCGGCCATCCCGGCGGGCCTTCAGCGGGGTAGTCGCTCCAATCCCTGGCGCATAATCCCGGTAATTGATATCTCTTGTATTTTTATCGAATAGCGGAGATGTAAGTTAGTCGCCAAAGCCTGGGCAGCCTGTTAGCATTCCCTGTCAGACGGCCGCAACGGGGTGTCTGCCGGGGGCACTCCAATGCCCTGGCGCAGATGCCAAATTCTTGTAGACCTCACACAACTTAATAAGATATAACCTGTAAATTCGATAGCTGAAGTTTAACACCAAAGACTGTCCCAACTCAGGGGTCTGCTAGCTGGGGTTGAAGTTACCAAAGAACTTATCGGTTATCCGCTGCCCCCTGGCACGTGCACAATAATCATTTTTCAAGCGACACCATCATGTTGATTTTCGTTAACAACAATGAAGTAACAACCACACGTTATCCTGACACCCGTTAGTTCCTGCTGTAAAAAAACAATAGCTGTACTAAAACCTTATTAATGAACAAAACATCCTGTTTCCTTTTAAGTGTTCTTTCGACCTGTTTTTCCATGGCCTTCTCACAGCAAGTCAGCATTCAGTACGATAGCACATTGCCACAAGCAAAGTATGCTGTTGACGTATTGAAAAAAGCGCTTGTTGCAAAGGGATACACCTTAAGCCATATTAGACCAGCAATGGTTATCGCGCTTTCTACTATTGACAACCAACTTGAAGCAGAGGGCTACGAAATACGGGTAACCGCAAAACAAATCAGGGTAACAGGCGGAGACGAAAGGGGAATGATTTACGGGAGTTTGTCGCTTGCGGAAGAATTGCGCAATGGCAACAGGCTGGAAGCATTAAAGTCACGAAGCGAAAAGCCGCATCATTCTTTTCGTGCCATCAAGTTTGATTTACCGTGGGATACCTACCGGCATAGCGATGCGCTTGATTTGCATTACCAAACCTGCAAAGACCTGAATTATTGGAAAGCTTTTCTCGACATGATGGTGGAGAACCGCCTGAACACGCTGACCTTATGGAACCTGCACCCCTACCCCTTCATGATTAAACCCGTAAATTTTCCCGAAGCCTCGGCATTTAACGAAACACAATTAAAGGAATGGCAAGCGTTGTTCCACGGCATTTTCAGGATGGCAGAAGAAAGAGCCATTGAAACCTACATTATCCCTTTCAATATTTTTGTTAGCCCCGAGTTTTCGAAAGCACACAATGTGAACATGGATAATCTGCAACACGATTTTTTTGTAAAAGGTGATACATCGGAACTGGTAAAACGTTATACCCGTGAATGTGTTTCACAAATGCTGCAGGAGTATCCCGAAATTACCGGGATGGGGCTTACCCTTGGGGAGGGTATGGCCGGCATGACGCCGGAACAGCGCGAAGACTGGATGCAACAAACCATCATTGAGGGAATGCGTTTGAGTGGTCGTAAACTAAAACTTATTCATCGTATTCCTTTTTCAAGTACCACCGGCTCGTTGGGTGTTACCAGTATCGAAACAGAAAAACTAACCAGGAAACGAATTGAAGCCCAGGGAGCGCTTTCCTTTCTTCAGCCACCCATCTTTGCAGATCTTAAATACAACTGGTCGCACGCTCATTCCACACCAAAGCTGGTTAAGGTACACGGAGGGAAATTGTACGATACGTATTTTAAGCCGGAGCCAAAGAATTATAAAATCACCTGGACGACCCGTAATGAAGACTTTTTTTGCCTTCGCTGGGGCGTACCTGATTTTATACGTTCCCATATTGCAACAAACAACCAATCCTATGTAGGTGGTTACATGATTGGCTCCGAAACCTACATTCCCGCAAAAGACTATTTTACAAAGCCAGGCATTACTGTTAACTGGAAGTATGCCTTTGAAAGACAATGGTTGTTTTACAAACTATGGGGACGACTGTTGTATAACCCCAATACTCCGGATGCTGTTTTCCAGGCAGAATTTACCCGCCGGTATGGCAAAGCAGGAAGCAATTTATTGAAAGCATCTGCCTTAGCGGGTCAAACGCCTTTACGCCTCGGGTCGTTGTTCGATTTCACAATGGACTTAACGCTTTATTCGGAAGGGTTTATGGCGCTTGACGATAAAGTGAAACGGGTGGAATACATTTCAGTTGACCGGCTTATTGATCAGCCACCTACAGATCCTGATTACGTATCCGTTGGAGATTATGTTAAAGGGATCGCTGCCGGCGCATCGTTCACTAAACAACAAGTAACGCCGCCGGTGCTCATCGCCATGCTTGAGCAAGATTGCAACGAGGCGCTTGCCCTGGTAAAGAACATCAACACGTCTGGAAACACTGCCTTGCTATTTGAAGTTGCCGATGTTAAGACATGGGCAAATATGGGATTGCATTTCGCGAACAAGCTGAAAGGAGCAATAGCATTGCAAACTTACCGCACGAAAGGAAAGGACGAGAACAAGCAAAACGCCATAAAACATTTAGAGAATGCCTTGAAGTACTGGGATGAGGTTGTACGCATAACCGCTCCGATTTACAACGAGATGCCACTGGTTCATTATAGCGAACAAAATGGGGTACGTTCCGAAGAAAACAAGCACCTTACTTTTCACTGGAGTAAAATCCGACCTGATGTTGCAAGGGATATAGAGCTGGCCAAAAGAGCAACTCCTGGTTCAATAAGGTAAAATATGCATTACACATTGGTGGCGATCGAATACCCCGGTTGGTCCAAAAAGAACCCTAACTAAACGACTTTGGAATTTGTATTAGCATGAGATTCCAGCATTTCAAAGACGAAACGATACTACCGCTTTTCGGATGATGCTTGGAATTCTAAAGCCTGGTGGCTAGTGTAATGCCGTAAGTTCGAGGATCACCAAGGTGCACGGCACCAAACTCATAGGCGTAGCTGATATACCTTTGATCACCCATGTTCCTTAACCAAAAGAATAAAGAAAGGCGCTTTGCGGTAATTCCTGCACGTGAGTTAAACAGGTGATACGGAGACTGGCGTATGGTATTTGCAAGGTCAAAGAATTGTGTACCTAAGTATCTCCATTCGCCCCTTACCAGCAGGTTAATGTCGTGTTTTCTACTGATTAGATGAGCGTATTGGACCGCCAACATAGAAGTAATCTCCGGGGTGAATATTTGACGATTTCCTTTGAGGTTTACTTCGCCGCCGTTTTGCGATAACTTTAGATTTTGATATTTCGAATGGGTATATCCAAAACTATAGTTTAGTTCTAAACCTTTGAGCGGTGTTGCAATTATTTCGGCTTCAACCCCCTTACTTTTAAGCATGCCGGTATTCCTGGTGATCGTAACGGCTGCAGGTAAAACCAGCGTTGGCACCTGTGCATTTGATACAACCGAATAAAAGACTGTTACGTTAAAAAGTAAACGGTTTCCTGGCAAGTTGTTTTTTACACCAACTTCAATATTGTTACTATGTTCAGGCTCGAAAGCAAATAGTGCGGGTTGGGATGGGTCTAACGAAAGCGGGGTAAGTCCACCCGCTCTAAATCCTTTGGTGTAAGTAGCGTAAATGATGTTATTATTGCTCACCTTGTAATTGACAGTCAACTTCGGGCTAAACGCACTGAATTTAGCAGATGCAGATGTATCAGGACGATACTCGAAATCAGGCACCGGATTAGGATCTTTTTGATACTCGCCTAACACACTTTGTTTCTTTCTTTCCCTATCGTAGCGTATTCCGGCAGTAATATCCAGCTGATCGCTTATGCTATAGGTAGCCTGACCATATACGGCGACACCATGTCCGCGGGCTTTCGTTGTGTTTATAAGCGCGTAGTCCGTATCCGGGGAACCCACCAGCCGGGCATCTTTGCCAAAGTGGGTAGCTTGTTTTACAGGGTTTTTCTGGTAAAACAAAAAGGTACCCGCTGTCCATTTCAGCGGTGATGTGGATATTGGCGAAGAGGTAAACCTGAACTCCTGGCTTAACACTTTTACATTGTTCCAATCACGGCCAAAATCGTACTTAAGCGTGATACCATCAATCGGAGAAAAATCAGCATCAATCGGGCTTTTGTAGTAACGATAATTGGACTGGTATGATGACTGCGCACTGAAGTTGACAGCGCGGCCGGTATGATTGATGGAAACTGAGGTATTTAGTAACTCATCAACAAGCTGTGTTGTTGCATTTTGACTTAACTCAAATGGGGCACTAAAGGCATCGCCCACCACCAACGGGAAGGGGCCATTATTTCGATTGCTGTTATGCTTTAGATTGAACGTTAGATCCCATTGTTGTCCTGGCAGATATTTCACATAATAGTTTCCGGTTGTACCGTGCTGCCGGTCGTACCTGGCACCATTAAAATTATTGACGTAGAAGCCATTTAGTTTCTCATATGAGCCGGAAGCCCCAACATAGAGTTTATCTTTTATAACGGGCGTTCTTAATGCTAACACAAACCGTTGCTGACCATAATTTCCGAAGTTAACCTCAGCAGAACCACTCGCCTGATTTGTTGGCTGTTTGGTAATGATATTGATAACACCACCCATTGCGTTTCTACCATACAGTGTACCCTGCGGACCGCGCAAAACTTCTATTCGTTCAATGTCGATCAAAGGGCTGATATAGGTATCCAGACTAAACTGGTTTACTCCGTCGACATAAGTTGCTACGGCCGGGTCGTACGAGGTAGTAGTTATTCCCCTCACGGAGGTAACGTTTCTTTTGTCTCCCGGATCGGCAGAATACAAGTTTGGAGAAATTGCAGTAACCTCCTTTATATTCCACAGCCGATACTCCTGCACCTGCCTGGATGACAGCGCTGTAACACTTAGTGGTGAACGCTGTAAAACCTCTTCTCTCTTCTGGGCCGATACAACTACATCATCCAATTGCATAACACCAGGGTATAAAATAAATTCCAGCTTGCCTGAAGAACCACTAACGGCTGTTTCCCTGGTTATCGTTGCATAACCTACTGCAGTTACCTGCACCAGGTACTTGCCATTATATACTCGCTGGATAGTAAACTCCCCATCCCTATCTGTCAACACCCCATAGTTTGTGTTCAGCAAATGAACAGAAGCTCCCCTGACCGGCATTGATTGCTCATCTACTACTTTACCGGTCAGCGAAGTGGTTTCCTGCGCAACTAACCGCATGTGAAAAAATGCGGACAACAGAAAGCATATATACACGCCTTTAAGCATACTCTATGATTGAACAACACCTTCGTCAGGTTTGACTAATGGTCTATCGGCTGACGTTGATGCATTTTGTAAAGTCTTTTTATGTTTTCCTAACCAGATCATGTTTGCAATAAGCGCAAAAATCACAATCATCAACCCGAAAAATTCACGTGTTTCTTCTATCCACGGCTTAGTTGCTTTCATAGACTGTGCTATGTTTTCTGCCTCGTGTTCTTTAGCCCAATTTAAAACTCCTGTTTTATCGAAAAACAGGTACAAGGCATACGGAATATAAACTGTAAGGCCGGCATAATACAAAACCCCTTTGTATTTCTTTTGATATGCCCAATAACACAACAATGCAGCATATAGATAAAGCGGCATCCAGACATATGGATCAGGATCATTGTACTGAAGCGCTGCCGATAGCACGAAAAGAATTATAAAAAAAATATTAAGTGCTTTCATGATCCGGGAGTTTCCTGTTGAAACTTTCCATTTTTAAAAACCCGGTAGCTAAGGACCAGGCGAGTTAAAACCGGTGCAACTCATGCACGTATTCCGGGAATGTGCGGTATGGTTATGCGACATGCGTGGTGATGTTATTCAATAGAAAGCACGTACTTCACCATTTGTACAGCGTCTTCTTTTGAAAGTGTAGGATGAGGTGTCATCGGAATTTGACCCCACCTTCCTACCCCACCCTTGATGATTTTGGTGGCCAACATATTTATCGTATCAGGATTAGCTGTGTAACGATCTGCTACCTGTGCATAAGGAGGGCCTATAAATTTCTCCGAAACCTTATGACAGTTAAGGCAATCCGATTTAACCACTAAAGCCAGTCCTTTATCATAATCCTCCTGGGTAAGGCCATTCTTCCGGGTAGGTGCGGGAGGCGGTGTGGCTTCAGTGGTCGTTTCAGGTGCTTTTGTGGCTTCAGGCTCTTTCTTTGTCTCAGTACATGCAATCGAGAAAAGCACAAATGCTGAAACACAAATGAGGTTACTTCGCATAATGTTGTTGTTTATACCGTTTAAAGATTGTTCAGCTTAGCTGTCGTAATAGTTTTTTTCCGGGCTGCCGGATTAAATCTATTTTCAAGCCATTTATAATTGATCAGGAGATGTTGGCCCCTTTTACATGTTTAATTTAACTCAGTGTAAAATCAGGCAAATACCTCTTCTCGCCGCCCTGCATTGCAGACTCATGAGCAAGAATACCAACACAGGTGATATTTGCAGATTGCCTTGCATTTGGGAAAGGCTCACGCTTGTTTTTAAGCGCGGAAAGAAATTCATGTACCAGATGTGGATGCGATCCGCCATGACCCGATCCCTGGATGAACGACAGGTGTTGTTTACTGTCTGCGTCATAAACTCCCCCTGTTGTAAAGCTTTGTATTTCCTCGGGCAGCAGGTGTGCGTAATCGGGTATTTTTACTTTTCCCGGTGTTTCGCCTGTATGAATAACCGATTCTTCGTGTTCGACCAACGTCCATTCAAACGATTTTTTTGAACCGTATACATCAAAACTTTCGCGATACTGCCGGGCAGTGTTGAATAGGGAACGGGTAACTTCTGCTGAAAGGTCGGAATTACGAAACTTGATATGACAGCTTTCGATAGCAAACGGGGAGCCGTACTTACTAATGAGATTTTCATCTATCCGCCCGGAACCGTAGCACGACACGTATTCAGCATCCGCTTTGGCCAAAGCTACAACGGGGCCGACGCAGTGTGTCGCATAGTGCATGGGTGGTAAACCTTCCCAGTAGCCAGGCCAGCCAGCCATTTCCTGTTGATGTGAAGCACGAAGAAATTGCAGCTTACCCATCTCACCCTTTTCGAACATTTCTTTTACGAACAGGAACTCACGGCTATAAACCACTGTTTCCATCATCATATACATACGCCCTGTTTCCTTTACGGCTTCTACTATTTGGCGACACTCTTCAACCGTAGTAGCCATAGGTACAGTACACGCTACATGTTTACCTGCCCTTAGTGCAGCAATCGATTGTTCTGCATGGCTTTGAATAGGTGTATTTATATGAATAACGTCTACCGCCGGATCTTTAAGCAAGTCGAGGTAATCATGATACCTTTTTTCTACTCCAAATGCATCACCAACTTCGTTAAGCTTGTCGGTATTTCTCTGGCAAATTGCGTACATACTTGCATAAGGATGGCGCTGGTAAATCGGTATAAATTCTGCACCAAAACCTAATCCCACAATTGCAACATTGAATTTGTCATTTTCCATGGTCATATATTTTTGAAGATGGTTTCAAACTAAAAACGTCTTACTGCTGAAAAAATCCGGCAACCCTAAAAACCTGATCCCGGGTACTGTCAATCTATTTTACCCGCAGGCTGCGCAAGGAGTCGACTGGTCATCCCGGCGGGCCTCACCAAACGACAAGTTGTGGTCGACAACACAGGGCTCCGACAATAACGATCTCAATACAGTAAAAGGATCAGGATGCAAGTAAATCTCTTAGGAACTGAAGCCCTTCAGAGGCAAACTTATCCTGGTTTTCTGCCATCGGATGCCAGAAGCAAACTGCTCCTGCCAACTCCTTATTGTCCGGGGTAAAACTTTCAATTGACACAACACCACGATAATTGATCGCTTCCAATCCTCTCTTATAAGCATCCCATCGCGTTTGACCTGTTCCCGGTGTACCCCTATAGTTTTCCGACACCTGGAAATGAATGAGTTTGTCCCCTGCATCAATGATAGCTTGTTCTACATCCGGTTCCTCGATGTTCATATGAAAACCATCCAAAATAATCTTAGCAGCGGGATGAGAAATGTCATTCACCAGGCGAATGACATCTGCTGATGTGTTCACCAGATCCGACTCAAACCGGTTCAATGGTTCCAGGGCTATCTGCAAGTTTTTTGCTGCCGCCATTTCACAAACAATACGAAGATTTTTTACGGCCAGGTCCCACTCCCGCTTTCGTTGTTCGGGCGGAACCATCCTGGCTTTCCCCACTGCTGAGTACATAGGTCCGGCCAAAAAAGAAGTACCTAACTCGTTACATAGGTCGAAACACGACCTGAGATAATCAAAACAATTCTCGTGAACTGCGGGGTCATCATTCGTAAGGTCGCGTGATGGGCCAAAGGCGCCACAAACAACTGCCTGTAAGCCATAATCTTTTAATCCTTGTTTAACCGCATTTGCATCAATTAGCATAGGGTCCTCAACCGCAATTTCCACCACATCAAACCCCAGTTCTGCAATTTTTGGAAATAATTCCGGAATCGACGCTGTGGTAAAAGGAGAGGTCCAGAGCCAGGTGGAAACACCAAACTTAACTTGTAACGCCATTTCTAAATTTATTAATAAGCTGTTGCTGCAGGTTCTTCTTCAAGCACAATGGGTTTATATCCACCTTTAGATTTAAAGTATGCCATTAGTCCAAGATAACTTACCAGCATGATCAACGGGAAAATAACGATATAGCGCAAGGCTTCTTTTTTCGCAGTTTCACGTATGGTTACAACCGTCTCTTTATCTGTTGCGCTTGCGGTTGCCAGCTTGTTTTGATCGAGCCCTTCATAATCGCCGAACAAACTGGTTTTCTTCTCGGTTACATAGGTACTGTGTACCGCAGTATTGTTTTGTCTGTCGTAATCTGCAATTTTCGTATCCACCGATTTGTCTTGTATAAAGCCCAGTATACCTGCACCAATAACACCTGCGGCAATCATACCTAAACCACCCGTGATGTTAAGCGTGAGTGCCCCTCCCTTGGGGAACCGCTCAGACACAAGCGCAAGCATTGTTGGCCAAAAGAATGTTTTGCCTAAACCGTAAATGGTGGCAGCAAGTAAAATCATGATGCCTGATGAATAAGACATCATATACAAACCTACTGCAGCAATGGCAGAGCAGGCAGCAAGCAAGCCAAGAGGCGATATTTTATGAGATATATCGCCGGCAAAAAAGCGCAGTACAAACATTATTGCGGAGGTATAAACAAGCACCCAACCTCCCTGTAGACCTAACTTGCCCATTTCGGGAGACATCAGGTCACTGATCCAACTATCTGTTCCCAGTTCGGTAGTGGCAAGCGGTATCATGATCAGCAAAAGCAAAATGAAAAGCGGCTGGCCAAAACTTTTGGTATACATGCCAAAAAAAGCCGTAATCAACAGAGTAAGGATAATGTTTGCTGCAAGCGACCATCCAAAAACGGCTCCTAACTGAAAGACTATTAAGCCTACAATAATCAAAGCTCCACCGGC
>JASLBT010000113.1 GCA_030146445.1 Segetibacter sp.
TGTAGATGGTATTATGATTGGTCGCGCAGCAATAGGTTACCCCTGGATTTTCAGGGAGATCAAACACTTTGTTGAACATGGAGAATTGATGGCTGCACCAACTCTTGAAGAAAGAATTAACGTTAGTAAAAATCACCTCAGAAAGTCCGTTGATTGGAAAGGATCAGTGGTCGGCATCAACGAGATGCGTCGCCACTATTCAAATTACCTTAAAGGACTGCCCGACATAAAGCAGTTTAGAAACCGGCTGGTCACGTTGAAATCCATTGAAGAGGTTGAAGAAGTGCTTGATGAAGTTTATGCCCGTTACCAGGGCTATTCATTCGAACGCTCGGAGATAGTGCTTGAAAACTACCACGAGCACTGCGCCATTTAGTGTAGCCCAGGCCCGTTGAAGTATCCGCTACAGTTCCGACAACTTTGATCACCTAAGCAACTTTGAAGTAATAATTTCCACCAGCGAGTGGACGCTGTATCAAACATATTATGTTAGTTTATAATGTAACTACGAAATTGGATTGGTCAATTGCAGAGTTATGGCTTCAATGGATGTTGGACACCCACGTACCGGAAGTTTTGAGCACTGGCTGTTTCCAAAAACACCAGCTCGCGCGGCTGCTGGAAGTTGACGATGAGGAAGGTCCTACGTATGCCATCCAGTATTTTGCTGCGAACCGCGATAAGTATGATGAATACATCACCCGCTACGCGGCTGGTTTTAGAAATCAGGCGATAGAAAGATGGGGAAACAAGTTTATCGCGTTCAGAACAGTAATGGAAGTAGTTGATTAGTGTGGAAATCAGGAGAACAAACACATTATTCTACACATCCAATTTATAGCTATACGTTCTTCATTTGTTCTGTTGTAAGCGTTAAGTCAGCTGAAACCCGCGCTGGCAGCGGGTTTCAGCTGATCATCCTCCGCAACAACCAGTCCGGTATCAGGTAAAAACCTTTGAAACGCTTGCTGCTGGCGGCTTTCAGCGTGCGCAAAGCATGCTCCAGTCTTCAATTATAGTTTTGGAAATAAGCAAAACCGAATAAATTTGTTTAGTTATAACTACTAAACTCTTTATTATGAACAAAGCTGAATTGATCGCCCGGCTCTCGGAGGAGGCTGATATTACTAAAACCCAGGCTAATGCCGCTCTCGACTCCTTTGTGGATGCGGTGACAAAAACGCTTAAGGGTGGGGGAAAGGTCACCCTTGTAGGTTTTGGTACTTTTTCTGTTTCAAAGCGCGCAGCCCGTAACGGCCGTAACCCACAAACCGGTGCCGTAATCAAGATCAAAGCTAAAAAAGTAGCAAAGTTTAAAGCTGGAAAAGAACTTTCTGCAAGAATATAAACCCACTTATTTATTTGCGCATCGAAAAAGCAGGACGACGTATCCTGCTTTTTTTATACCATGGGCTTAAAACGCAAATTGGAGATTCATTCGGCTTTTTTAGTTCGCCTGCGCCCTGTTTTACAGTGTGGTTTGTAACTCAAAAAGGTATGCTGTTTGATACTCCGCAGGCTTATCCACAACTTGCTTGCTCAATTAACTAAGTTGGCGTACGTTTGCACTCCACTAAAAGGAAAATAATCATGGGAAGAGGTGACAAAAAAACTAAAAAAGGTAAGATTTTCAAAGGCTCATTTGGCAAAAGCCGTCCAGCCCGCCAGCCTAGAAACGCTAAAGCTGCTGCCGAGAAGAAAGAAGCCTAAGGAGGAATGGTGGTTCAACCAGGGTCACCATTCTTAATTTACTCCGGGCTAGGGTGCCAACCGTTCAATCTTCCAGTTTCCCTGAAAGTCCTTTTCGTAAAGTATCCGGTCGTGAAGCCGGCTAGGGCGTCCTTGCCAGAACTCTACCCGGTGTGGTTTTACCCGGTAACCACCCCAAAAAGGAGGCCTGGAAATGGTAGCGTTTAAAAACTGTTGTCTAAACGACTCAAACTTTTCTTCAAGCTCCGTGCGCGACATTATCTGACTCTGAGGAGAAGCCCAGGCGCCAATTCTGCTTCCCTCTGGTCGTGAGTGATAATAGCTGTCACTCTCTTGTTCGCTGATCTTTTCAACAACGCCTTCGATCCTTATCTGCCGCTCAAGCTCTTTCCAGAAGAACACAAGTGCCGCATTCGGATTTTCTTCAAGTTCCGTCCCTTTGTGGCTGTTGTAGTTGGTAAAAAAAACAAATCCGTTTTGGTCATAGCCTTTCAGTAAAACAATCCTTGCCGATACCTGTCCGCCCCTTGTTGCTGTAGCGAGCGTCATTGCATTAACCTCGTCAATTGAACTTGCCAGTGCTTCATTCCACCAAACAGTAAACTGTTCAACGGGGTCCTGGTGAACACTGTCTTCCAGCAGTGTTTGCAGTTTATACTCTGTCCGGATATCGGCAATGTTGTTCAGCATGGTTACATTTTAGCAAAAGTACACGGTTCAACGTGGCAAAAAAAAAGCGACCGGGTGGCCGCTTTATGTGATAACACTTAGATCAGCTTACATAGGTTCCAACGTTTTTGCCCTCAACTACCTGCAAAAGCGTACCAGGAGTATTCATATCGAAAACGATAATGGGAAGATTATTCTCCTGGCACAAAGTGAAAGCAGTCATATCCATTACCATCAGCTTTTTCGCAATTACATCGGAGAAAGTAATTTTCTCAAACCTCTTTGCGGTGGGATCCTTCTCCGGATCCGCGGTGTAGATCCCGTCCACGCGTGTTCCTTTTAAGATCACGTCGGCCTTGATTTCAATGGCCCTTAGAGAGCCTGCGGTATCGGTGGTGAAGTATGGGTTACCTGTGCCTGCACCAAAAATAACTACCCTGCCTTTTTCGAGGTGCCGTATGGCCCGGCGGCGAATGTACGGCTCAGCTATCTGTTCCATTTTAATTGCACTCTGCAAACGGGTGTAAACGCCGATTTTCTCCAACCCTGCCTGTAAAGCCATGCCATTAATTACCGTAGCAAGCATTCCCATATAATCTCCCTGCGCCCTTTCTATACCTGTCTCTGCTTCATTCATACCGCGGTAGATGTTTCCCCCGCCAATTACAACAGCCACCTGAACGCCAAGATCGATCACTTGCTTGATATCCTGCGCATATTGTGCAATCACGGCTGCATCAAGTCCGAAGTTCTTATTCCCCATCAGGGCTTCACCACTAAGCTTTAGAAGTATTCTTTTGTATTGAGGGAGCATATTTTAAGTTTCGGTGCAAAGAAAACTAAAATGTAAGGGTTGAAAAAATAATCCTTTACACCGTAACAGCATGTCTAATTGGCTGCTAATCACTTAGGCAACCTTCACAATAGCGATAGCGCTGAGTAAGCACCCTGCATCTTCGAAAAACGGGAAGCACATCAACAAACCTAATACTAGCCTGCAGCAGGAAAATCGGGGCCTGGCTGTGCTTTGAAACGTTCCTCCGCTTCAGCCGCCTGTGCGAAGTCCAGAACGACGCCGTTGATGCAGTACCGTAAACCGGTTGGCTGGGGGCCATCGTCGAACACATGACCGAGGTGGGCTCTACAGCGGCCGCATTGCACTTCGGTTCGGTCCATTCCATACGAATGATCGGGCGTGTACAATAGCGCGCCTTTATGCACCGGCTCATAGAAGCTCGGCCATCCGCATCCACTTTCAAATTTGGTATCACTCCTGAATAATGGATTACCACACGCCGCACAGTAGTATGTGCCTGTTTCGTGAAAGTGTTCAAACTTGCTGCTGAATGGTTGTTCGGTTCCTTTTTCGCGAGCGATGTGGTAGACCTCAGGCGACAATAACTTTTTCCATTCGCTGTCGCTTAGCACGACAGGTTTACTGTCGGAGGTGGAATAAACAGGATTGTTGTTGTGAATGGGTTCCATATGTAAAATCTTGATTGCAGAGGCCCCTGGACGTATATCCCGGAAGTTATCCAGTATTACGAAATTACGAACCGTAGGTTTGAATACCTGAATTTGCAGCAGTTAAAACCACTTAAGGTAATACAGGAATTTAAGCGAGTTCGGTTTTGTTAAATGTTTTTTAATTCCATAGCCTTATATTTGTTGCTCACTCAAGGTTATTCACCAGCATGTTCAACATTATTTTGTTTGGCCCTCCGGGAAGTGGTAAAGGTACTCAAAGCGAAAAACTCATCGAGAAATATGGCTTAAAGCACTTATCTACAGGAGATCTTTTACGATCAGAGATCGCTGCAAAAACCCCGCTTGGCCTTGAGGCAAAGAACTTTATGGATAAAGGACAGCTGGTGCCCGATGAAGTGGTTATTGGTATGATCAGTACGGCGCTCGATGCAAACCCGCACGTGGCAGGTTTTCTTTTTGATGGCTTCCCTCGCACAGAAGCGCAGTCAGAGGCGCTCGACAAATTGCTCAAGCTGAAGAAAACAGAAATAGGTGTAGTGCTCGCCTTGATAGTAACAGAAGAGGAACTGATCAAACGCCTTTTAAACCGCGGTTTAACCAGCGGAAGATCCGACGACAATAATGAAGAAGTGATCCGCGCCAGAATAGTGGAATACCACAAGAAAACGTCGGCAGTAGCAGATTATTACGACCAATTCAATAAAGTCGTTTACGTTAAAGGTGAAGGAACGGTAGATGAGATTTTCGAACTGTTAACCCAGGAAATAGATCAACGGAACAAACCAGTTACTTTGTAGATGAACCAAAACCCACCTGCAAGAGCCTCCATCCCGGGGGCTTTTTTTATGTCTTCTCCGGCTCACAATTGAATGGATCGAAAAATCTGCGCATACATAATTTACATCAGTTATCCCTGTTCGAAGCCCGCCCGACGGCTGAGCGTTCTCAACCGGATAAATAGAAGGTACGAATTGTAGTGGCAGTTTGTGTAGTACGAGCACTTATACCGATGCCATGAAATACCCAACTTTGAACCGAGCGTGGCAACAATGATTCATTTTCAACATATGATTGTCACCAAAAAATACTTCTTCAGATCGCAACCCTGAACTGCAATCGATAACGTTTTTCAGTAGCTTTAGCCCTCTTTGTATCGATTAATCAAAAATTTTATAGCAAATGAAAAAGATCCTATGCTTAATAGGTGGGCTTTGGCTTGCACAATGCGCAACGGCACAGGAAACATTTCCCGTGAACGGCGTGGCTGATAAGCGAGCCGGCTGCTTTGCCTTTACCCATGCCACTCTGGTAAAGGACGCACAAACCACTTTGAAAGATGCGACTTTGGTTATTCGTGACGGCAGGATCATTTCAGCGGGCACCGGTTTAAGTATTCCTTCAGATGCAGTTGTCGTAGATTGTAAGGACAAGTTTATCTACCCATCGTTTATCGATATCTACAGCGACTACGGCACCCCCGTTCCGGCACCTGGCCAACGTACCTTTAACCGGGGAGCACAGGCACAGCTTGCCAGCAACACAAAAGGAGCTTATGGCTGGAACCAGGCAATTAAAAGTGAGAACGATGCTTATAGGTCGTTTACGGCCGATGATTCAAAAGCAAAAGGTTTGCGCGAGAGTGGTTTTGGTGCCGTGCTGACCCATGTAAAGGATGGAATTGCCCGTGGCACAGGAACATTTGTTTCGCTGGGGAATGAAAAAGAAAATCTCCTGATCTTAAAGGATAAAGCGTCTGCGCATTATGCTTTGAGCAAGGGAAGCTCGCCACAGAGTTATCCCAACTCAATGATGGGCATTATCGCTTTGTTACGGCAAACCTACCTGGATGCTCAATGGTATAAAACAAAACCGGTCAAAGAAGGCCTGAACCTGAGCCTGCAGGCCTGGAACGAAAACCAGGCGCTTCCGCAAATCATCGACGCCGGTGATAAGTGGAACGACCTTCGTGCAGATCGTATCGGCGACGAATTCGGCGTGCAGTACATCATCAAAGGTGGCGGCAACGAATACCAGCGGATCAAAGAAATTGCAGGCACAAAGGCCACTTACATCCTGAGCCTGAATTTTCCGCAAACCCAGGACGTAGAAGATCCAAACGACGCCCGGTTTGTTTCGCTGAGCGATCTTAAGCACTGGGAGCTCGCGCCCACCAACCCTTCGGCACTTGAAAAGGCCGGTATACCTTTTTGCATTACGTCTGCTGAGCTGCGCGAGGTAAAGCAATTTATGACCAACGTGCGGACAGCTTTAAACTACGGCTTATCAGAAAAAGCCGCATTGAACGCGTTGACGAAAACACCGGCAACAGTGCTTGGCCTGTACGACCAGGTGGGTAGCCTTGAGGCAGGTAAATGGGCTAACTTCTTGATTACTTCCGGAAACCTGTTCAATGAGCGCACAACCATCTTTCAAAACTGGGTGCAGGGTCATAAGTTTAGCATAAAAGACGATACATGGAGAGACCTTAGGGGAACCTACAAACTGGTGTTGAATACCACCTCCGGGCCCGTAAACTATACCCTTGATTTTAAAAGCAATACCGCTGCAAGTCTTATCGGTAAGGATACGATTACCTCGAAATTCTATTACGACGGCAGGCAGGTGCGCATTAATGTGGCGCCAGAAAGAACGGGTGGCGAAAACCTGCGGCTCAGCGGGATTGTGAATAACGATGCATGGAGCGGTTATGGCGAAGACAGTTCAGGAAATCGCTTTTCGTGGACGGCAACTTACGACCAGCCGGGCCGGCAAAGGGCCGACAGCGCGCGCAAGCGACCGATGGAACCGCTGGGAAAGGTCACCTTTCCATTTGAACCGTATGGATGGGAAGAAGGCCAGGCGCCCAAACAGGAAACGTTATTGTTTAAAAACGCCACGGTATGGACAAGTGAAAAAGAGGGTGTTCTTCAAAACACTGATGTATTGGTTCGCAACGGAAAGATTGCTGCCATTGGTAAAAACCTCTCCGGGTCTTCCGCGCGTGTCATCGACGGCACCGGTAAACACCTTACAGCCGGTATCATCGACGAGCATTCGCATATCGCCGCCGGATCCATTAACGAGGGCGGACAAAGCGTAACCTCGGAAGTTCGAATCGGCGACAACCTAAACCCCGACGACATCAACATCTACCGCCAGCTGAGTGGTGGTGTTACGTCGTCGCATATTCTTCATGGTTCGGCAAACACCATCGGTGGACAAACACAGCTGATCAAACTGCGCTGGGGAGCCAACGATGAGGACCTCAAATTCAAAGGTGCTGATCCTTTTATAAAGTTTGCACTTGGCGAAAACGTGAAGCGATCACCTTCCGCAATCGGCAACAGTTCAAACAATAACCGTTTTCCCGATACGCGTATGGGAGTGGAAGAAGTGCTGATGGATGCTTTTACCCGCGCTCATGATTATGAAAACGCGATCAAGGCTGCCGGTAAAAAAGGAAGCGTTAGACGGGATCTTGAGCTGGATGCATTAGTAGAGATCCTGAATGAAAAAAGGTTTATCACGTGTCACTCGTATATACAAAGTGAAATCACCGCAGCTATGCGGGTTGCCGAAAAAATGGGTTACAAGTACAACACTTTTACCCATATTCTCGAAGGCTACAAGGTTGCCGACAAGATGAAACAACACGGCGCCGCAGCTTCCACGTTCTCCGACTGGTGGTATTACAAGATGGAAGTAGTAGACGCCATTCCGTACAACGCATGGTTGATGCAGCACCAGGGTATGAACGTGGCCATTAATTCTGATGATGCAGAAATGGCAAGACGCCTGAACCAGGAAGCTGCCAAAAGCATCAAGTACGGGGGCATGAGCGAAGAGCATGCGCTTAACATGGTGACCATTAACCCCGCGAAAATGATGCATATCGACGATAAGGTCGGAAGCATAAAAACCGGCAAAGACGCCGACCTGGTCTTGTGGAACGATAACCCGTTGAGCATATATGCAAAGTCGCTTTTCACGGTAGTCGACGGAACCGTTTACTTCGACCGGGATAAAGACATTCAGCTTCGTAAACAGGTGGCTGCAGAACGGTTACGCATTATCAGGCGAATGATTGGCGATAAAAGAACAGGTGCCCCGGTACAGCCTGCACAGCCCAGCTACAAGGTGCTACAAACCTGTGACGATCATTATCACAGCCATGGCTTGTTGAGCATTGAAAACGGCGAATATTAATACCTGTGACAACAATGAACCGGCAATCTGTGATAACAACATCTGGCGGCTCAGATGCCGGCTAAAACAAGGAAAAATGAAAACAGCTAAACTGCTTCTCGGGTTTATAGTGTCTGCGGTGGGTTCCTATGGGCAGGAGACGGTCTATCCAACCGCCACGCAAACGGCAGCGGTAGTGATCACCAATGCAACCGTTCACGTGGGTAATGGCCAGGTGCTCAGTAACAGCTCCGTAGTATTTTCGAATGGTAAAATCTCGGCAGTTGGAGCGACGGTTTCAATGCCTGCCGGCGCTAAGGTGATCAACGCTCAGGGGCGCCATGTATACCCGGGCTTAATTTTGTCGGCCACTAATCTTGGCCTGGTGGAAATTCCAAGCGTGCGTGCAACGAATGATGTTACCGAGATTGGCGAACTGAATCCATCTATCCGGTCCATCGTTGCTTATAATACCGATTCCAAAGTGATTAACACACTTCGTGCAAATGGCGTGCTGCTCGCCAACGTGTGCCCCGAAGGCGGACTGATCAGCGGTTCTTCGTCGGTAGTCCAGCTCGACGCCTGGAACTGGGAGGATGCCGCTTACCGAATGGACCAGGGCATACATTTCAATATGCCGTCGCTTATTGCACGGCCGCGGGGTTTCGGTGGACAGCGTAGCCAGCAACAGCCAGAAATAGACCCGGTAAAGCGCGGGCTCGAACAGGTAGACGAGATTAAGCAATTCCTAATGCAGGCGAAAACGTATAACAGCCTCAAGAGCCATGATAATGCAAACCTGAAGCTGGCCGCCGTGCAGGGCCTGTTCAACAAAAACCAGAAGCTGTACGTACACGCCAATACCGTAAAACAAATGTTGGTGGCACTGGACTTTGTTAAGGAATTGGGCATCGACATGGTAATCGTGGGCGGAAGCGACAGCTGGCAAATAGCTGATCTGCTCAAACAAAACAACGTGGCAGTTATCCTGAGTCAGCCACACAACCTGCCTACGCTCGCCGATGATGATATCGATCAGCCCTATAAAACACCGTCGCTACTTCAGAAAGCCGGGGTGCTGTTCAGCATTACCGACGACGATGGTCAAACCCGTGGACGTAACCTTGCATTCAATGCCGGAACGGCCGCCGCTTATGGTCTGAGCAAAGAGGAAGCGCTGCAGGCGATTACCCTGAATGCTGCAAAGATCCTGGGTGTCGCCGATAAAACCGGGAGTATCGAAGTAGGTAAAGATGCAAACCTGGTAATTTCAACAGGCGACATCCTCGATATGAGAAGCAGTATGGTTACCGAGGCATTTATCCAGGGCCGGAATATCAACCTCGACAATAAACAAAAACAGTTGTACGAGCGATACAAACACAAGTATGGTTTTACCGATGGAAATTAGTTTTTTGGGACGAGCTATGGATCGCTGATGATTCATCGTTGCTACGTCCGCCCGGCAGGCCATTCGGACGGGCTCAGTTTATCGGCAAAGCGCGGTTCAACGATGAACAATTGATTTAACTGAAAAGTGATGCAACACGAAACAAATGCACTATGTTGAATGTTGCCTATCAAATTGGGCTATTGAAAACTGTTGTTGTATAAACGTTAGGATACGGGATGTGATGTTAACTTTTTGTTTGTTCATTATTGGGAGCCTTGCAGCGATGCAGGGCTTTTTTTTGGAATGTTGGGGTTCGTTGATGACTGATGAGACGTGACACGTGATTGTCTGTTTCGCATTCGAGGCAAGCACATGTTTAATTTGCATGTATAATTTTGCATTTTGCATTTGCTACCTTCGCGCTATGGCAAAAAAGCTTTTTCTTCTTGATGCAATGGCGCTTATTTACCGGGCATATTACGCGCTCATCCGCACCCCACGCCTCACCAGTAAGGGTCGTAACACCAATGCGCAATTTGGTTTTACCAGTACGCTGATGGACCTGATCAACAAGGAGAAACCTACGCACCTCGCCGTGTGCTTCGACACTTTTGCACCAACTGAAAGACATACCGATTTTACTGAATACAAAGCCAACCGCCAGGAAGCGCCGGAAGATCTGCTGGGCTCCTTGCCTGATATTAAAAGGATCATACGCGCTTTCAATATCCCCGTAGTGGAAGTAGATGGCTTTGAAGCCGACGACGTAATTGGTACGGTGGCCTGGCAGGCAGCAGATGCCGGCTACGACGTATACATGGTTACACCGGATAAGGACTATGGACAGTTGTTGATCCATAAAGGCGTATACATATATAAACCGGGCTACCAGGGAGGAGATATGGAAATCCTGGACGCGCAAAAAATATGTGAGAAATGGTGTATCTCCCGTGTAGAGCAGGTGGTGGATATGCTCGGCCTTATGGGAGATGCAGTTGATAACATCCCGGGCATCGCCGGCATTGGCGAAAAAACAGCCTGTAAACTGCTCAAGGAGTATGATACACTCGAAAATGTACTGGCAAATGCCGACAGCATAAAAGGTGCACTGGGTGAAAAAATACGCAACGGCAAAGAAGCCGCGATCATGAGCAAAAAGCTGGCAAGAATTATCACCGATGTACCCGTCAACTTTCATGAGGAAGACTACCGCCTGAAGGAATGGAACCGCCCTGAACTGGAGGAAGTTTTTACTGAGCTGGAGTTTAGGGCGCTGGGAAAAAGGATACTGGGCGAAGGCTACAATCCCTATGAGAAGACGGTGAAGGTAGTATCGACAGGAGACCAGATGGACCTGTTTACTGCTGACGAACTGGTGGCTACCGCCGAGGAAGGTACCATCGTGCCAACAGGACCTGGTGAAGCTTCTGAAGAGCTGCCCCTGGGATTGATCGCCGATAAAAACATCAATAATACCCCGCACAGTTATACTTTGGTCGATAACGAAGAGCAGATAAGGAGCCTTGTAAAGGAATTACTCCCGCTGCGCGAGATCAGCTTCGACACTGAAACCACCGGAACCTACGCCCACGACGTAGAGCTTGTCGGTCTTAGCTTTTCGTACAAAAAGGGAGAAGGTTATTATATTCCTTGCCCGAAGGACCGGGAGGGTATTAAAAACATGCTGAAGTTCTTTCAACCACTGTTTGAT
>JASLBT010000117.1 GCA_030146445.1 Segetibacter sp.
CAACAATAATAACAAGTTCGATCAATTCAACACCATACCTAACGGGAATGATTTCCTCCGGGACAACAGGCGAGGTCCGGTTTCACGCGAACCCAATCGCCAGGTCAGGGAGGGCCGTCCGTACAGGCGATTTTAACATTGATAGCTTATCTGAAAAGGCTGTTCTTAACTGAACGGCTTTTTTTGGGTTCGCTCCGGAACTGCAGACAGGTGTTAAATCTTTCTGGACACGTTGTAAGGGAACTTTTTCGTCGCTTATTTTTATGCCTAAGATTTCACTACCATGAACATTAAACTGGCAGCTTTCCTGATGAGCTTAAGCTTTGCAGCAGGCGCACAATCAACCCGCGCTATCGAGCTTAGCCTGGCTTGCAAGCGTTAAAAGAAATATTTTCAACATTGTCAGGAAAGAGATCATTGCGTTTGATACCAGCCCCAATTATGATGAATCATTGGTGACACCCCTCGTTCAGAATAGCTAGTCTTTTTTTATCACGCTTCGCAGTTCTAAAAAGCTCAACAACCGGTTTGCTATTACAAATACCGCCGGTCTCGACATGCAGCAACTGAATATTGAATCAGGTTTCAAGCAGGTTACCTCTGTTCCAGGAAATCACCAGCCATTCGAAAGAATATAGTTCAATGATTGTTCCAGGACTTAAATTGATTTTGGAGTGCGTTACGATGCTTTTCAGGGCAAGAACACGACACTTCAATAGGATTAGCCGGCGGCCAGATGATCCGCCTTAGCGGGGCGGGAGTAAGCTATTCTTTTGTAGAGGCAAACGTTTCTGTTCAGTTAAAAAACATTTTGTGGTTTGCCAGCGGGTCGTTGTCGCCTTATAACGTTACCCTGCCGGGTTTTCAAAACTATTTTGGCAATCTGGGTGCAGATATTATTGGCAGTTACGAGTACCGTATTTACGATATTGCCCTGGGACTGGCAGTGAGATTATAAGAGTGAAAATCTTAAAACGGGCGCCCACAGAAAGTTTTGCGCCCGTTTTTTGTTTGATTCACGGCAGTTAAACAAGCCTGCTTTTCAAAAAACTTTCGATTGTACCACAAGGCACGAGAAAGGGCTTGGAATCAATTACCACGTTAAGTACGTTTCCTGCTACGGTGAATGAACCCCGGATTGAATTACCTAACACGCTCACGTTGAAATTGCCTCCCGACGAGTTACCCGAAAACGATCCACCTTGTGCCTTGATTGCGCTATCTGCTTTTCTGAGAACATCTTCCGCCTGGCCGGTAAACGGAATAGAAAAATTACATGATGACATAAAATCGGTTTTAGAAGTTGTATCAATTTCTGTACCTCCCAACAAACAGCGAAGAACTTAAGACTCCAATACAAATGCCCATTGTATAACTGGCCTGCCCTGGTTTACCCCCCAATTCCCTTACCCCCGCGCGCTCGGCGGCCAGGCAAATTGTTCAGCTCAGATTTGATCTGCAACTGAGCACCTGCCCAACGAAACTGCAAGTATCGGCTGGTAACCAATGGTGAATTGGGACGGCGATTTATGGCTGACGGTAGCAGCGGTCAGGCTCAACCACGACTAAAATAATAAATAAAAGGCCCCGCGATCGCGGGGCCTTTCCATGTTGGCGCAGGATCTGCGTCAAAACTATTTAACCTCTTCAAACTCTGCATCGGTTACTGTTTCGCCACTTTGTGCGTCTGCAGTTCCGTTTCCATTCTGTCCGTCGGCACCTGGCTGTCCGCCTGCATTTTGCGTTGCTTTATACATCTCTTCGCTGGCAGCGGTCCATGCAGCATTCAATGCGGCCATTGCGGTATCAATCTGTGAAAGGTCTTGCGACTTGTGCGCGTCTTTCAATTGAGTGAGTGCAGACTCAATCGGCTGCTTTTTATCGCCAGGTAGCTTATCGCCATATTCCTTCAGTTGCTTTTCAGTTTGGAAAATCAAACTGTCAGCAGCATTGATCTTTTCAACTTTTTCTCTCGCTTCTTTGTCTGAAGCCTCGTTCGCCTTGGCTTCATTCTTCATTTTCTCTATCTCTTCCTTGCTCAATCCACTACCTGCCTCAATTCTGATGTTATGCGATTTACCGGTTCCTTTGTCTTTTGCAGTCACGTGTAATATACCGTTAGCATCGATATCAAAGGTAACTTCAACCTGGGGTACACCTCTTGGAGCTGGTGGAATTCCGTCGAGGTTAAATGTTCCAAGGCTCTTATTTTGGTTTGCCATCGGCCTTTCTCCCTGCAACACATGAATTTGTACACCTGGCTGGTTGTCGCTGGCAGTTGAGAACACCTCCGTTTTTTTAGTCGGTATGGTTGTATTGCTTTCGATCAGCCTTGTCATCACACCACCCATTGTCTCAATACCGAGGCTTAGTGGTGTAACATCCAACAACAATACGTCTTTAACCTCACCGGTAAGTACGCCCCCCTGGATAGCTGCGCCAATTGCAACCACCTCATCTGGGTTTACTCCCTTACTTGGTTTTTTGCCAAAGAACTTTTCTACGATTTCCTGAACCTTTGGTATACGAGTACTACCACCTACCAGGATAACTTCGTTGATGTCGTTCGTGGAATAACCTGCGTCTTTTAATGCCAGTTCGCAAGGCCTTAAACACCTTTCAAAAAGTTTGTCGCTTAACTGCTCAAACTTTGCGCGGCTAAGCTTTTTCACCAGGTGCTTTGGAACACCATCTACAGCGGTGATATAAGGCAGGTTAATCTCGGTTTCGCTTGAAGAACTCAACTCCACTTTCGCTTTTTCAGCTGCTTCTTTCAAACGTTGCCAGCTCATTGGATCTTTGTGAAGGTCGATCGCTTCATCTTTTTTGAATTCATCGGCCAACCAGTCCATGATCACTTTATCGAAGTCGTCACCACCGAGGTGAGTATCACCGTTGGTTGATTTTACTTCGAAAACGCCTTCACCAAGTTCAAGAATAGATATATCGAATGTACCGCCTCCAAGGTCGAAAACGGCAATTTTTTGATCTGCATGTTTTTTATCGAGACCATACGCCAGGGCAGCCGCTGTAGGCTCGTTGATAATCCGGCGAACGTTAAGACCGGCGATCTCACCCGCCTCTTTTGTAGCCTGGCGCTGAGCATCGTTGAAATAAGCAGGAACGGTTATCACCGCTTCGGTCACCTCTTGTCCCAGGTAGTCTTCTGCTGTTTTCTTCATTTTTTGCAGGATCATCGCACTGATCTCCTGCGGGGTATATTGACGGCCGTCTATGTCAATACGTACCGTATTATTGTCACCTTTGATAACTTTATAACTCCAATGTCCGGCTTCCTGGGTAATCTCATCATGTTTGTGCCCCATAAAACGCTTAACGCTCATGATGGTTTTTGATGGATTGGTAATTGCCTGGCGTTTGGCCGGGTCACCTACCTTACGCTCACCATTTGGTAAAAAAGCAACAATACTAGGCGTAGTTCTCCTACCCTCATCGTTAGCAATCACCACTGGCTCATTACCTTCCATAACTGCCACGCAACTGTTGGTGGTTCCAAGGTCAATGCCAATAATTTTTCCCATATAATATGCTTTTAAATTAATTTTTGAATTGTCTAGGCAAGTGTTCAATCATTGTGCCAACGGAATTTTCAATGCAAAAATGTCAGAGCCGGAACAAACATTACGTACACACTTTCATATGTCGGGGAATAAACAACTGTATTGCATAAACAGTCAGGGAAATAAATGCCTTTTCACGCCAACTTAGCCGAATAACGGCAGCAAAAATCCTCACCAGCAACCCGTTTGACTGTGGCGTTTGGGCTGACTTACCGGCTATGCTCAGGATGTGATTTCTCCCGTGTTTCGGGGCGCTTTTGCTGAAGTGTCATCTGGTGCCCTGCTGCTGCATTGGCTAAACTACGGGTGTAAAAGTAGATCAGTGTAAAGATCAGCAGGTACGCTGCAATATTAAAAAGAGTATGATGGTCAAAAAACCCGTTTACCCGCCAACGGTTTTGTACCGCCAGTAACAGGAGAGATACCCTCAGGCAATTAACCACAAAAAGCCCCAGTGCACCGGCAACAGCCCAAAACAATTTTTTCTGCCACCTTCCTTCATTCGCCAATACAAAGGCACACCAAAAGCTGGTTACACCATAACCGATGCAGGAATAAACCATTCTGACACCCGGACCATCAACTGCCTTCAATCTCATGGGGTGCTGTACAAAGGTATTCATGCCAAACAGGTGAGCAAAGACATTGGACACCTGCAGAATGGCGGTACGCCACCAGTTGATATAATTCAGGTGCTGATCAAGGAACGAACTGTAAAAACCACCGGCGGGCGACGTTAAACCGATAAATAAAATGTTGCCGCCGTATAACACGGCAAACCAACATAAGAATTTTATGATGTAAACGAAACCCTTATTTTGAGGTAGCCAACTCATGTTTGTTGTATTTGCTAATAAGCCGCGGATAAATTAATTCCGGTAATCAGCTGTTGTGTGAAACAAAATATTATCATTTCACGTAACCCGGCCCTTGTGCTTGTTTACAATGAGCTCAATCCGGCAGGTGAATCTTTATCGTTTGTGTTCGCGACCGGGGTTTTGTTTTGAAGGTGAAGTGTTTCTGTGTGAAGTAACTGAATGTAACTACAATTACTGTGGTCAATATTTTTGAAATTGTCGGATAGATATGCAGTTGCTCGACAAAGATTTTTATGAAAGTATAGTTTAGCGCTATACAGGCCATCACCAGCAGGAAATACCGGAATAATTGCACCCTTCCGCGAAGATTACTGGAAGTAAAAACAACATAACGGCTCAGGTAAAATCCAATGGGAAAGGTCACGAGAAAAGCCGCCGCAAAAGAAGCAATATGCGGACTCATTACTAACCTTCCAAGATCGACATTCTGTTTTTTAAAGAGGTAATTATAGGTAAGAAAAAATACGAAAATATCCAGTGCAGTGTTGAACCCACCACAAGCGGCATACCTGAACGTTTGGAGTGGCATCAACCTGCGAAAGAACGGATAAAACAGATCAATAAATTGAAGTATATACTTTCCCATTGCATCACATCTGAATGGCTGCGAAGTTAGGCGCTTAAATTTGTACTTTTGCCCCCCAATTGATGAGCATGAGTATCGTAGATAAAATTAGAACGGCAGCTTTTGACGCTATTGCTGCCTTGTACCAGTTTGAAGGTGCAAGCAACAGTATCCTGATCAATGCTACCAAGCCGGAGTTTGAAGGAGATTATACGGTTGTACTTTTTGCACTTACCAAACCGCTCAAAAAGTCGCCTGATGTGCTCGGAAAAGAATTGGGTGATCGCCTGGTACAAGACCATCAGAAATTATTTTCGGGCTACAATGTGATTAAAGGGTTCCTAAACCTGGTGATTAATCCTACGTACTGGATTAACTTTCTTGAGCAGAATTACGCGACGACTGAGTTTGGAAGGCAGCAGGCAACGGGTAACAAGGTTATGGTAGAGTACTCCTCGCCCAACACCAACAAGCCGTTACACCTTGGTCACCTCAGGAACAATTTCCTCGGCTGGAGCATTGCGGAAATACTCAAAGCAAATGGCAACGAGGTAATAAAAACAAGCATCGTAAATGACCGCGGTATTCATATCTGCAAAAGCATGATTGCCTGGCAGATGTTTGGCAATGGAGATACCCCTGATCAGGCCGGCACAAAAGGCGACCACTTTGTGGGTGATTATTACGTCAGGTTCAACGACGAATACAAAAGGCAGGTTCAGGAGTTGGAGCAAACTGGAATGACAAAAGAGCTTGCTGAAAAAAACGCTCCGATCATGAAAGCAACACAGGAGATGTTGCAGAAATGGGAACAGGGAGACCCTGAGGTAATGGAGCTCTGGAACAGGATGAATGGATGGGTTTACGACGGATTTGATGTTACCTACAGAAGAATAGGCAGTGACTTTGACAAGATCTATTATGAGAGTCAAACCTATCTGTTGGGCAAGGGTATGGTAGAAAAAGGGCTTGAGACCGGTATCCTCTACAAAAAGGAAGACGGAAGCGTTTGGATCGACCTTACAGCGGATGGGCTTGATGAAAAACTTGTGTTGCGTAAAGATGGCACCTCGGTTTACATTACCCAGGACCTTGGCCTGGCCCAACAGAAATATGAACAATTCGGCGCTGAAGAAAGCATTTATGTGATCGGGGATGAGCAAAATTATCACATGAAAGTTTTAAAGCTCATCCTGCAAAAATTCCGTGCGCCATTCGCCAACGGCATACATCACCTGAGTTATGGCATGGTTGAATTACCAACCGGCAAAATGAAAAGCAGGGAAGGAACAGTAGTTGATGCCGACGACATACTCGACGAGATGATCACTATCGCGAAAGGGAAGACCGAAGAGCTTGGAAAAGTTAAGGACTTCACCTCCGACGAACTCCTGGAGCTATATAATGTTCTTGGTCTCAGTGCACTGAAATTTTTCCTGCTCCGGGTAGATCCCAAAAAAAGAATGGTATTCAACCCTGAAGAAAGCATCGACTTTCACGGGTTCACAGGTCCATTTGTGCAGTATACCCACGCCCGCATTAAAAGCGTTATGCGGAAGGTAGAGGAAAGCCTGTCAGCAAGAGTTGACAATAATGGCCCGGAAGACGCGTTGGAAATATTGCTCCCACTGGAAAAACAGGTGATTTCGCACCTGGAGCAATTTCCCGCAGTGGTATCGGAGGCAGGTTCTGAACTCGATCCATCTAAGATCGCCATCTATGTTTTTAATTTGGCTAAGCTCTTTAATGCATTTTATACTGAACACTCGATTGCGAATGCAGAAACTCCGGGGAAGCGAAAATTACGTTTGCAAATGGCTAAATTAACAGCCTCCACAATTGCCTTTGGAATGCATTTACTCGGGATTAGCGTTCCCGAACGTATGTAAAAAAATGGGGCAGGTATTGAAATACCCGCCGTTGTACATTTGCAAAATTCAAACGCACATGAGAAAAGTTTATCTGGAGTAGATGTTGTTAATACTATGCCGTAAATAGACGTAAAAAGTTGGAAACACCGTGATATATTATTGTGAATGGTGATTATAACTGATGATAGCAACCAACTGTTAAAATTACCTCTGTTGACGATTTACTCTACTTCTCCCGTTAAAAGACCTGGCAGTGAAAACCGCAGACCGGTTGTTCCCCCGATAATGTTATTGGTAAATGATTTCACAAAATCGATCCTGAACACTTTTAAAATATTCTCCAGTCCTGCAAAGATTTCAGTGTAAACCTGCCCGTTGTTAAGGTATAAGGTGTTGCTGCCTGCTACTAGAAACCAATTCAACTTCCTAAACACAGGGACCTTATTTGTCAGTAAGCCATTTAGGTGATACTCAATGTGAGCGGTAGAATAAAACTTTTCCGTGTTACTAAATGAGTAGTACGGCATCAGCTGAAAACTGTTCAGGTAAGGAGCGGCAGTATTGGTTTGGTTACCGAAATAATGATTGTAATCCGGAAGAAAAAAACTGTTGCTGTTCAGAAACCCACCCGCCGTCACCCGGTATTCAAATCGCCCCGCAAGCTTAAGGTCCAACTTGTCGGTCACTCCCGCCTTCCATTTGGTATAATCGACATCACTCTCAAAAACTCCTTTTAAGCCGGAGATCACCGCTAACGAAATGGTAGGAAACCGTGAGCCTATGTTGATCTTGCTTTCAGGCAATTCGATATACTTTGCTCCGGGTTGCCAGGTGACGTTGACAGATGCGATCCCCGCTTTGTGGTTAGGAAAATACAGGTTTGGTGTAAACTCGCGCTCCGTGATATTGCGCCACTTATGCATTGTTGTATTCCGCAAGCCAACCCGGTTCTGGAACTGGAACCCCGCAGCAATGGTGAGTCCCTTTCCTAAGCCTTTGCTTACAGC
>JASLBT010000120.1 GCA_030146445.1 Segetibacter sp.
CCTTATGATGTTGATTGTACTAATGCTTGGGGTCGGGCTCTGGATCTACTATGGAATTCTGCGCCAAGATTTACCCATTATTGTTACAAATGCATTTTCGTTGTTGCTGAATATAACAACGGTGATCCTTCGCTTAAAATATAAATGATCAGCCTGTATGAGGCAATTCACGAGGATGCCATACAATACTGAAACATATAAGTCTGGCGACGAAAGGTTCAACGTACATCACCGCCAACAAGACCGGCATTTTAAGCGAGCCTCTGAGCCCTGTATCTCCATCACGCTGACCGTTTTGTTTGCGCGCGTACCTGGCTGTTCTTCGTTACCGCGACACTGCCGGTCGTTCTTAAAACCCGTCGTCCGGCACCTCAAGTAATCGGATTCCTCTACGACCGAATTTATAGTGGAACATCATGGCACTACAATTGAAGTTGAATGAACTAATTACAACAAACAGATATGCCAGCAAAGGGGCATGATAAGTACTTACCAAATCAGGAACTCAGCGTAACAAAGAAGTTGTATGTAACACTTGCTGCGCTTGCTTCAACAGTACAGAAAGATGTGACTTTTTACCTGCATAGTGGAAGATAATCATGAACAAAAAGGCTTGGGAAAACACGGATAAGTCAATCAAAAAAGGAACTTTTACGAAAAAATAAATGTAATTATATGAAACAAAATAATCTGGTATTATCATCAGTGCTGGCTTTAGTGGTTTTATCATTAACCAGTTGCGAGGCAATTGGCGGCATATTTCAGGCGGGAATGTGGATGGGTGTGATAATTGTCGTAATCATTATTGTCCTTGTGCTATGGCTCATCAACAAAGCCCGGAGATAATCACCTGTTAACAAAACAATCTTTCAACAATATCCCCGGCATATCACAGTTCGCATTCATCAGCCACAGTGTTATGCCGGGCTTCAATCCCGTCCTTTCGGAAACCGAAAAGGTTCCTGGCTGCTGCGCACAACGCTTAACTCAGCCTTAATCACCCTTCCGGTGGGGAATAAATTCCGCACTCATCTGGTGCCGACTTATCCATCAACTTACATTTAATACGCTACGCCGATGTAAGTATCTGAATTGCTTTGCCCTAAAAGATGGTTTGTTATTTGAATGCTTATGAGGAATTATAAGCATGTAACCGTTGAGTACAGGACTATGCAAGACAAAAAGATACAACCCCCCAAAAAAAGATCCGTATTAGCTAAAATTGGACGAGGCTTCGCCATATTCCTGTTGTCAATAATAGGACTCGTAGTCCTGTTGCTAATCTTGATTCAAACCGCTCCCGTCCAAAATTTTGCAAGAAAGAAGATTGTTTCCTTCCTGGAAAACAAATTAGAAACCCGTGTGGCAATTGGAAGACTCGACATCGATTTTCCGAAGATGCTTGTACTGGAAGATATTTATTTCGAAGACCGCACGAAAGATACGCTATTGGCAGGTCGCCAGTTAAAGGTCGACCTGGACATGTTTAAGTTAATCAAATCGGAAATCCAGATCAACGAGATCAACCTCAACGGGATCACTGCCAAGATAAAGCGTCAACTCCCCGACACCGTATTTAACTTCCAGTTTATCGTTGATGCATTTGCACCTGCAAATCCTACAACACCAGCAAAACCGACCGATACTGCTGCCATGAAAATGGCTATTGACAAAATTATTATTGATAAAACAAGGTTGGTTTACGTCGACGTCCTTACGGGTAATGACATGGACCTTTCGATTAATCACTTCGACACCCGTATAAGGACTTTCGATCCAACAAATTTGCGCTTCGAGATCCCTACAATAAACCTGGATGGTTTTAGAGGTTACATCACGCAAACCAAACCATTAGAGGTTCAAACGGTGAATACCGCCCCCGTAGATGCAAACACCGGGGCAACAACGGCGCCGAAATTTCTACAGCTGGTTAATAAAGAACTTTTGCTCAGTAACCTGGATGTTGCTTATAAAAATGAGACTTCGGCATTAAGCAGCCATTTTAAAGTTGACCGGCTTAATGTATATCCACAGGAAATTAACCTCGAAAAAACGGCCATCACCCTTGAGCGCGTAACCCTATCCAAATTAGATGGTTTTGTGAAAATGGGAAACACCGGGAAAGATGCAGACATTGTTAAGGTTACCAATCAAAATAATCAGGAGGTCTCTTCTGAAAGTTTACCGCTTATGTTCAGGGTAAACAACATAGAGCTTAATGAAAATAACCTCCGTTTCGACGACGTGTCAAAACCCGTAATGCGGCGCGGCATGGACTATGGACATATGGACATAAAAGGATTGACTTTACACGCCAATAGCCTTGTGTTCAGTACCGACTCAATAGCAGCAAATATCACTGAAGGACGGATGACGGAAAAAAGCGGTTTTATCCTGAACAAGTTTCAGGTGAACTTTGCCTATACAGAAAAGGGTGCAAGGCTCGAAGATCTTTTGATACAGACGCCCGGCAGCACCATACAAAGAAGTGCAGTGGTTCGCTATCCGTCAATCGCCAGCATACAAAAAAATATGGGTCTTCTCGAGATGGACATCGACCTGGTGAATACAAAAATCCAGGTGAAAGACATCCTACTGTTTGCACCTCAACTCGCCTCACAACCTGCCTTTTCGCGCCCATCGCAAACTTTATTTGTCAACAGCCGGATAAGAGGCAGTGTTGCAAGGTTGCATATCGACAGGTTCCAGGCAAGTGGAATAGGAAACACGAAAGTTGACGTCGCCGGATACATTTACGGTTTGCCTGATCCGAAAAGAGTAAGCGCCGACCTTGCAATCAGGAACTTTAGTACCACCAGGGCTGATATTATGTCGTTTGTTCCACCGAACACGATACCAAAAAACATTACTGTTCCCGAGAACATTGCGGCGACGGGAAGCATAAAGGGTAACCCTGCAAAAATGCTCGCTAATCTGGCCGTAAATACGAGCCTCGGCTCCGTAAAGGTTAATGGAAGTATTGCAAACACGAGTAATCCAAAGGCAGCGACTTACAATGCACAGGTAGCGGTAAACCAACTGAACCTCGGAACAATAATGCAGAACCCAAAGCAAATGGGTAAGTTAACCGCAAGCTTTAACGTAAGAGGGCGTGGATTTGATCCAAAAACTGCAAATGCCTCAGTAAAGGGTACGATCATTTCCGCCGACTTTAATAAGTATGTCTATAGAAATCTCAGGCTTGATGCGGGCATTGCAAATCAACGGTTCAGGGCGGATGCATCCATGAGTGATCCAAACCTAAACTTTTCCCTTGCTGCAACAGGAAGCATGGCCGGAAAATATCCCGGCATCAACCTGGATGCAACTATAGACAGCATCAACACAAAAGCATTAAATCTTACCCCCGACGCCATCATTTATCATGGAAAGATCATAGCCGACTTCCCGCAGTTAAATCCCGATGCACTGGCAGGAAACCTGTTTGTTACGAATTCTGTTCTCCTTATGAACGGCCAGCGATTGGTAATGGATTCGATTTCGATGCTTGCCGGGTATGACAACGGTATTCAGACGGTTGATCTTAAAACCGATTTCGTAAATGCCCGGCTCGATGGGCATTTTAAACTCACCCAGTTAGGCAACATCATTCAACAATCCATTCAGCCATATTTTGCCATAATCCCCGCTTCGAAGCCAATCCCAACCGATCCGTACAACATGAACGTTAATGTTTCAATTGTGAACCACCCTACGCTACAGGGATTTGCACCTGAGTTAACGCAGATGGAACCGGTAACACTGGCCGGAAACTTTTCAAATACGGGCGGATGGCAGGCTAACCTCAACGCACCCCTGATCGTCTACGGTACAAACACCATTAGCGGTCTGGCATTAAAAGCCGTTACCGAAGGAAACGCCCTACGGATCTCCACTAATCTGGCTCAACTATCAAGCGGCACTAACCTGTCGGTATATGCAACAAGCTTGAATGGCACGTTTGCAAACAACCAATTAGTGTTCGACCTCAACATCAAAGACAAGGCATTGCAGGATAAGTACCGGCTCGGTGGATCGCTGGCACAGCAGAATGGCAACACTTATCTTTTCTCCCTTGCTCCGGAGAACCTTATGCTGAACTATGCTAACTGGAGTACCAAGGCAGGAAATCTTATCAGGTATAATGGGAAAGATGTTCATGCAAGCGATTTTGTTATTTCACAAGGCAATCAGCAGCTAAGTATAAACAGCACTACCCCGGGCCCGAACAGCCCAATGCAGGTTAGCTTCAGCAACTTCAGGATTGCAACACTTACAGGCTTTGTACAGCAGGACTCCTTGCTTGTAGATGGACAGGTTAATGGCAATGTGCTTTTAAAAGATTTGTTGACTTTGCCTTCATTCACAACGGACCTTACGATTAACGATCTGGCATTTAAAAAGGATACCATCGGCAATGTGAATGTTAAGGTGAATAATAACACTCAGAACGTATTTGCAACCAACGTAACGATCACCGGCCGGGGTAATGACGTCGGCTTAACGGGAAATTACTATCTGAAGCCAAATAACCAGAGCAACTTCGACATGAACCTCAATATCCGTCAGCTGCCGTTTAGTACAATCGAGGCGTTCAGCATGGGAGCAATTAACCAATCGTCGGGAGGGTTAACTGGCCAGGTTGCCATTAAGGGCACTATCGCCTCTCCCGATATCGATGGTAGCATAAACTTCAATAACACGGCGTTCAATGTAGTCATGCTGGGTAGCTATTTCCGGATCGACAACGAAGCAATCAAGATCAATAACCAGGGAATTGCATTCGACACCTTTACCATCAGGGACTCTGCTAATAATAACCTGGTGATTGATGGAATGGCGTATAGCACCGACTTTACAAAATACCGCTTTGACATGACGGTACGTGCACGAAACTTCCGCGGCCTGAACAGCGTCAAAAAACCAAATAGCCTTTATTACGGGCAGCTCTTTTTTAACAGCAATCTTAGGATTAAGGGGACAGAGTCATCTCCTTCAATTGACGGGAATTTGCGGATCAATGAAGAGACCAGGTTGTCGCTTGTGTTGCCACAGTCGGAACCAGGTGTTGTGGACAGGGAGGGCGTAATTGAGTTTGTCGACATGGACGCTCCTGAAACAGATTCGTTATTTAAAGCCACGTTGGCTAAATATGATACATCGTTCAATAGCTCAGGCGTAACAGGGTTTGAAGTATCTGCAAACATAGAAATTGTACGCGAAGCTGAATTTAACCTGATCGTGGATGAAGGTAACGGCGACTTCTTAATGGTTAAGGGTGCCGCTTTGTTAAACGGAGGTATTGACCCAAGCGGCAAGGTTACGCTCACCGGAAATTACGAGGTGGAGCAGGGAGCATATGAACTATCATTTAATTTTCTTCGTCGCAGGTTTGAAATACAGAAAGGAAGTACCATCACCTGGACAGGTGAACCGACCCACGGTAACCTCGATGTAACCGCCGTTTATGTAGCGAACACTTCGGCATGGGACCTGGTCAAGGACCAGGAAAGCGAAACTGCTAAAAACATTTATCTTCAAAAACTTCCGTTCCAGGTGAAACTGATCATGAGGGGAGAATTACTTAGACCGCAGCTAACCTTTGACATTGGTTTACCTACAGAAGATATGTCGAGGTTCAATGTCGCAAGCATAAACACGATCAATACGCGCCTCGACCAATTGAAAACAGAACCTTCCGAGTTGAACAAACAGGTTTTTGCTCTTCTTCTATTAAATCGTTTTGTTTCTGAAAATCCCTTTGAAAGCAGTGGCGGTGGATTTAATGCAGGCTTATATGCACGGCAGAGCGTAAGTAAGATACTCACTGAACAGTTAAATAACCTCGCCGGAGATCTAATTGCAGGGGTCGACATCAACTTCGATGTAAACTCATCTGAAGACTATACCACCGGCGAACAGCGGACCAGAACCGACTTCAATGTTGCATTATCAAAACGCCTGCTTAACGACCGTTTGAAAGTGACTGTAGGCAATAATTTTGAGCTTGAAGGACCACAACAATCACAGCAGAATGCAAACAGTATTGCCGGAAATATCAGCATCGATTACATGTTGAGCAAAGACGGTAAATACATGTTGAGGGGATATAGAAAAAATGAATACGAAGCCATTGTACAAGGCTTTGTGGTCGAGACCGGCTTGCGCTTTATCCTTTCCGTCGACTATAACAAGTTCAAGGAAATATTCACACCCGGCAGAAGGCAACGAAGAAACAATCGCAGGAATAATAACAGGAACAATAATCAATCAATCCCCGCTGCACCAGCACCGGATACTTCTACTACGCAGGAATTAAGATCGTCAGCTGACAACCGTAAAACAATCCCTGCTACCGACAAAGACGCCACAGATGAATATTAAAAGAACATTCAACCGAGAATCTGCAATAGCATTTGTTGCTATACCTTTTCTGATTTTAAGCGCATGCAGTACAACGAAAACGGTTCCCGCGAATGATGCTCTATATACCGGCGCCAGCATTACGGTAAAGGATTCGTCAGCAAGCAAGAAAGAAATCAGCTTGCTTAAAACAGATCTTGCCGGTTTAACCAGGCCAAAACCAAACTCGAAGATCCTGGGTGTGCCATTCAAGTTGATGATCTACAATATGGCAAATCCAAAAAAGCAAAAAGGTTTAAATAAATTGTTCCGGAAATTTGGTGAACCCCCAGTTTTACTTAGCCAGGTAAACCTCCAGAAAAATCAGCAGGTGCTCACCAACCATTTGGAGAATCGTGGATATTTTCACGCGAGCACTATTGGCGACACAGTTGTTAAGCACAAGAAAGCACATGCCAATTATACTGTTCAGCCTCGTGGTCAATACACGATTAACAACGTTACCTTCCCCGACGACAGCAGTGCCATAAGTGAGGCAATCAGAAGTATTGCCGGGGCAACAATTTTAAAAAAGGGCAATCCGTTTAACCTCGATGTTATCAAAGGCGAGAGAACAAGAATTGACATCTCGTTGAAAGAAAAAGGCTTCTACTTTTTTGGTCCGGACGACCTGATTGTATTTGTGGACTCCACGATAGGGAACCAGCTTACCAACCTGTATGTAAGTTTCAAGCCGGGCATTCCGATGGCACAACGGCAGGCGTATAGAATAAATGACATCTATGTTTATTCGAACTATAATCTTTACACAGCAAGAAGAGATACCTTAAAGGTTGACTCGGTTTTGTACGGGGGCTATCACGTAATTGACCGCATGAAAACTTTTAAGCCGAAGGTGTTTGAGCGGATGATGCGCTTTCAGCCAGGTGACCTTTACAACCGAACTGATCACAACCTATCGTTAAGCCGGTTGATCAACTTAGGCACTTTTAAGTTTGTAAAGAACCGGTTTGAGGTGATGCCTGACTCCTTTAAACTTAATGCGTTTTATTATCTTACTCCATTGCCTAAAAAGTCGTTGAACTTTGAGCTGGGGGGCAATACAAAGTCAAATAATGCGACAGGCTCGGAAATTACGGTGCGATGGAGAAACCGTAACGTTTTTCGGGGAGCAGAACAACTGCAGCTGAGCGCTTACTTTGGAACAGAGGTGCAATACAGTGCGCAAATCCGCGGCATCAACACACTAAGGACCGGCGCTGAAGCCAACCTCACATTTCCACGCTTTGTGGTTCCATTGGTGAAATTAAATACGTCGGGGTCGTACGTTCCGCGCACGAATATCCAGCTAGGTTATGACATCTTAAACCGTAGACCATATTATACCCTTAACTCATTCCGGGGGAACTTCGGATATATCTGGAAAGAGAACATACAAAAGGAACATCAGTTTAACCCCATAGCAATAAACTTTGTTCAACCCCTTAATGTAAGCCGGGAATTCAACGATAGCATACGGAACTTACCATTGCTGCGTCGTAGCATTGCTAAGCAATTTACGCTGGGATCGTACTATACCTTCAACTATAATCAGCTGGCAGGAACAACTGAGAAAAACCCGCAAGGAATGTTTTTTAATGGACTTGTTGACCTTTCCGGAAATATATGGGGGCTGGCAGCAGGGGCAAACGTGCGAAAAGGAGACACTGCAAAGATCTTTGGAGTTGACTTTTCGCAATATGTAAAAACCGAACTGGATATGCGCTATTATATCAAGTCCGGATTAAACAACCAGTGGGCAAACAGAATTATTGTAGGTGTTGGGGTACCGTATGGTAACTCAACAATCCTTCCTTTCATTAAACAATTTTTCGTAGGTGGCAATAACAGCTTACGCGGTTTCCGGAGTCGTTCTCTGGGTCCGGGCACTTACAACGGAGCACAACAGGCAGTGGGAACACGGGGCTTCTACCCCGATCAAACAGGGGATATCAAATTGGAGTTTAATACTGAGTACCGCGCAAAACTGACGGGAATTTTTAATGGCGCCGTATTCATGGATGCGGGTAACGTCTGGTTGTTTAACGAAGACCGACTTCAACCGGGTGGCAAGTTCTCAAAAGAGTTTTTGAAAGAGATGGCAGTAGATGCTGGTATCGGCTTACGTATCGACGTTCAAATCTTATTATTGCGTCTTGACCTGGCTTTTCCTTTGATAGATCCACGAAGACCAACCGGCGACCGTATCGTGATCAATAAATTTGGTGATAAAGAATTCAGAAGAACAAATACCGTTTTGAACCTGGCGATTGGCCTGCCGTTCTAATACTCCTTTTTGCATTCAACAAACAACAGTATTAGGCCGGGGTACTGCCAACAGATGGTACTTACAATGCTTTAATCTTAAATTCATCTTTGGCTTGAGAAAGTACCAGGGTCATGGGGCGGTGAATAGAATACAAAAAAGTACAAGTGAGTGACACAACCGGAGCCGCCTTAAGTACAACTGTTGGTTCCATAAAAATACTTGATGAAGGGCCGTAGTGCCAGGCAGGAGCGATACCAAAAAATGAAAGCGGCTACCCTTTATGGATGCCGCTTTTATGTTCGATCTTTATTTAGAAAGTATACCTGATGCCTACGCCGCCCCAGTTTCCAATGAAACCACGGTTTTCGCCGAATTCAAATGATGGCTGCCAGTCGACTGACATGTTTAATGGAGCTTTATTAAATTTCAGGTCTAAGCCGAGTACACCATCAATGCCGGCAACTGCCCGGTTTCCTTCTCGTTTATTGTAGAATCCCAGGTGAGCACCGGGACCCACGTACCACTTCAGCCCGGGTGCACCGCCAACATTGCCATGTATTTCATACAATCCCGTTATCCTTGAGCCATTCCGATAGAAATACCCGATTACTTCAAGCGCATTCGCAGGCGTTACAAACGTTTTAAGGGAAATACCGGCGCCATCCCAAACTTTGACACCGAGGGCAGTCTTGTATGATCTTCCCATGCTTTGTGCCACGCTGTCCTGCTTCGAAAGTACCAAAACGAAAACCACGGCGATTAATTTTTTCATAAGTTGTTTTTCTACTCCTGACTAAACTTCATGCCATTGTACCCCTAACCTAAAATTTGTTTCCGAGACAAACATCTTGACTAGCAGCATCTTCGACGCTACGCGGGAAATTTTTTCCCCAGGCGTTCCAAATTTTGTAGTTATCAAGTGTATTAAAAATTAAATTGAATGGGTTTGCTCTGGAACATTTTTTTTAATGGATAGTAAAACCAAACTCATAATTTCTAAAAATTGAAATATGGAAAAGCAAGATGAACTTGTAGGCGTATTAAACGACCTGATAAGGATTAACCACGACAGGATTGAAGGTTATGAAAGGGCGTCGAAAGAGTCTAAAGACAGCGACGTGGACCTTCAGGCAATCTTTAGAGAAATGGCTGATCAAAGTTCGAAATACGTAAGTGAACTCACCCAGGAAGTTGCTCGCTTAGGCGGTGATCCGGCTGACGACACAACCGTTTCGGGAAAGGTGTACCGGGTTTGGATGGATCTGAAAGCTGCTGTTACAGGACAGGATCGTACCAGTATCCTTGCTTCATGTGAACATGGAGAAGATGTTGCCCAAAAAGCTTACGCATCTGCACTCGAGTCAGACGTATACCTCAGCACTGAAGTAAGGCAATTGATTGCTGAACAAAAAGAAGCTTTGAGAAAATCACACGATATTATTAAAAAATACCGTGACATGCATGAAAGCATTAACAGGTAATTCAGTATCTATTTAAAGAAAGGCCGGTATAAATACCGGCCTTTCTTTATGTGTTTATTTGCCCTTCACCTGTTCAAAAAAAATCCGATATCACTCTATATTGTTGTTTAGACTTGGCAAGGATTTTTCACTATAGTAATTACACAACAATTCCACTATACATCAAACAATATATTTATGGAAAATAATGCAACGATGCCACACATGAAGAGCCTCGCTCTTTGCCTAAACAAGATGGTACTGGATGGCTACGACGACAACTTCAGTGCAACGGAATATGGCTTACGATCACAGAACAAAGACAAAATTTATAACCCGGAAGAAGTGAACATCGTAAATTTCTTTCGTTTTGAAGGCCCTTCCGATCCGGCAGATACATCTATCATGTATGTAATTGAAACGATGGATGGAACAAAGGGGACCCTTGTTGATGCATACGGAGCTTATTCCGACGACAACGTTACTGAGTTTATGAAACAGGTTGAACACATACAGAAGAAGACGACTAAATCAGAAAAGTAAAAGGCTGTTGCTAATCTATGACGGCACCCCTTGTGGGTGCTTTTTTTATGATGGGAAGTCCGGGTTATTTGTACTTACTGTGATCACGTCGTTTGTCCAGGGTTTGTTGGGGCGAGCTGAAAAGGCTCGGCCATTGTTGCCGTATGAACTCCGTTGCGAATGCTGTTACCGGCTGAAGCTTTAACGGGTCAGACCTATTTCCTGTGCTATGGAGCGGGAGCTCTAGTTGAAAAACAGTAATTCCGTCGGTAAATATTTTAAGGCGCTACAGAAATCATCATTGGCCGCACCCGGCCCCTGACTGTTCATAAACAATAAAAGTCACTTCTTCACTCATACGGGATACTGCTCACATCTTATGTATACGGCCTGAAATAGAAAAAGCTACTGTCGAGGACAGTAGCTTCGGTATATGTAGAGTTAGAATAGTGTGAACTTTCAGTTCCTACATATTGTTTAGCGGTACGCTTTGCGGTTAAGCCCGTCTGATCACCCCGATTAACAATGCAATAATTGCCAAAACCAACAAGATATGTATCAAGCCTGTGGCATTATAAACAAAGAACCCAAGTAACCAACCGATTACCGCAATAACTGCGATGATGTAAAGTATGCTTCTCATTGTTGTGTGTTTTAGTAAATATTTAAAAAACCTTGCCATTAGTCATGCTATCCATAATACAAATACCTGAAACCAACAAGACATTCTAAACCTTTAAGAAACTGTTAGTTGCGAGTAATTTCTTCCCCAATGGTTGCGAGCCTGTCGGCGAGGCAGGCATAAACAACTGGCATGAAGTTGCTACCCATACATTATATAGTTACATGATTATGAAGGTGATAAAGAAGTATTTCAGGGTGATGAAGGAAGCATTCAACGCCTTTATCGACGATAACTGTGTTAAACTAAGTGCTGCCTTGTCGTATTATACCATTTTTTCGATCGGGCCTTTATTAGTTATCGTATTATCGCTGTCGGGCATTTTCTTCGGAATGGAGGCGGTGCAGGGAAAGCTTTTCAACCAGATGGCCGGCCTTCTTGGGGCTGAGGCAGCTTCACAGGTGCAAGAGATAATAAAAAATATCCAGACTTCAAAGAAAGGAACGGCTGGTGCCATTATCGGGGGAGTAGTCCTGATTATCGGGGCGACGGGGATCTTTACCGAAATTCAGGACTCCATCAATTTTATCTGGTCGTTAAAGGCTAAACCAAAGCGGGGATTTGTCCGGCTCCTATTTAACCGGCTTGTATCCTTTTCGCTGATCGTTAGCCTGGGCTTTTTGCTGGTGGTCTCCCTTGTCGTAAACACGCTTATGGACCTGTTAAATGAACGGTTAACCAGGTTGTTTCCGAATACCACCGTTTACCTGTTTTACGGTTTGAACCTTGCATTGCTGCTGTTAACCATTAGTCTTCTGTTTGCGGTGATTTTTAAGGTTCTTCCTGATGGCAAAATCAAGTGGAAGGATGCCTTTATCGGCGCCATTTTTACTGCGATACTCTTTATCCTGGGTAAATCGGCAATTGGCTACTACCTCGGCAATTCTTCTCTAGGCACAACCTATGGCACCGCAGCTGCGATTATCATTATTCTTACCTGGGTATACTATACTTCCATTATACTCTACTTCGGCGCGGAATTCACAAAAATCTATGCGCTTGAATATGGCGGAGGGATTGTTCCCAACAAAACCGCGGTATTTATCATCAAACAGGAAGCCCGCGAGATCATCATCCCAAAGCGCACCCCCACAAAAAAAGAATAGTCACATTCGACAGCAAACAGGCCGTCTCCCGTCTTAGCACGCAATTTTTGCCATTCAAATTTCGTTGAATGCCTGATGCTGATGCAACACCGCGCAGGCTTTCCGCATCTTCTGGCAGGTGGCCTCTTACAGCAAAACCGGGCGGGGCACTTAGCCGTAAGTTTGAAGGAGATCGGGAGGACTGGCGAGGAATTCTACAAAATTTAGTGAAAAAAGCGCATCAAACAATTGAACACCCGGCTTCGGCGGCAAATCCATAAAAAGCTAAAAATACGGTACACTTTTAGAAGTATTAACACAAATAATTCGTATGAATGCAGATAAAAATTTACACTTCATTTCGTTGAAAATTATAGAGATTGGTATCGCTTTGTTTCACTGCCACGTAAACAGCGTGTTACGATTACCTACCAGTGTTATCAACACACTTAAGGTCGACGAGTCGGGCAACATCTATATCTTCATGCCGCGTCCGCGTCAGGAACTCAGCCAGTTTGAAAAGGAATTTCCTGTGAGCTTAAACTACTTCAAAAAAGGCAAAAGCTTTTTTGTAAACGTATTCGGAAAGGCCAGGATAGTTAATGACCCTGAAGAACTTCAGTCAATGGATCTTTCTATCAGCGAAGTAAACCAGGCTCTACACGATGAGATGCTTATTCTTGTGAAGATTCACAAAGCCGACTATTACGAAAAAGATGTTACGAAGAAAAGCCATTTTCTTGCGAGGATAAAGTCTGTCGTCTATAACATGCTTGCACTTGTAGAGCAGGACGAAAAGCGATTCGATTTTAGTACATCCAGAAGTTTGCAAGGTTACGGGTTTTGATAATTGTCGTCGATTTGCCTGAAGAAGTTTTTGTCCATTGCTGGTACGCGGTATGCTGTTTATGCTCAACAAGTTCATGCCCATAGTATATCCTCCGGCGATTAGCGGCGGTACGAGCTTATGGATTTGATAAAAAGTGAAACTTAGGATAATTCAGGAGAAAATCCCGATACGAATTCGAGCATTTGTCAATTGCATAAACGGGTAATAAACTCTGATAAGATCAGCATAAACCGAGGCTGCCTCATGCTTTTGAGTCAGCCTATGTTCTTTGGTTCTGAAGTATTTGACTATGCGAGATGAGGTTTAGTCTTTCTTGAACATGATGATAAAGGTTGTTCCCGTACCCAACTCCGATTTCACATCAACATCCGCGTTATGCGATTGAATGATATTTAGTGTAGAAGCAAGCCCCAAACCCATACCATTTCTTTTAGAGGTAAAATAAGGCTCGAATAAACGCTGCATGTTCTCTTCACTTATTCCGCAGCCATTATCGGTGATTTCCACGACATGTGACTCACCCGAAGTTAGTATTACAATCTCGAGTTTACCAACCTCCTCCTGCATTGCCTCAACTGCATTGATAATAATGTTTAAGAAGGCAATCTGAATTTTATCGGCATCGAGTAGCGCAAAGGCTTCATTTTCAGAATAGCGCACCTGCAGGTCGATTCTTTTCAAAGTCATACGATCGATGGCGGCAGAAATCGCCTTATCCATCACCTCATGCAGGGAAGCCCTTTTCAACTGGATATCTGATGGACGCGACGAGTTCAACAGTTCGGTAATCAAGTCACCAATTCTCTTGCCATTGCGCTGAATGATCTCAAGGTACAGTTCAGCATCGGCATTCGTCTCGTGCTGCAACAACTGCTCAACCGAAAGGTTGATGTTGTTCAGGGGATTCCTTACTTCGTGTGCAAGTGTGCGCACGAGTCTACCGGTAGCTGCCAGTTTTTCGGCCTGCAGAGCCGTTTTCTCCGCGCGCTTTCTGCTTGTATTATCATGAATGATCCCCTGCACATATTTTTCTCCATTGTTGTTGATCTCAACAGAGGCAGAGATCATGCAATTTTTTATATCCTGGTTTTTTGTGAGCAAGTCAACTTCATAGTCATTGATCTCGCCCATCTCATTTAATATGGCAATAAAAAAATTCGGATCCCTCTTAATGAACAATGATGTAACAGGAATATTCAATAACTCCTCTGCTTCATAATTAAGCAACTCAGTAGCAGCGTAGTTGATGTCGACTATCTCAAGATCAATATTGGAGAGGAATACAACGTCTTTTGATTTTTCGAACATGTTCCTGTACTTCCGTTCATTCGCTTTGAGCGCCTTTATCGATGCTGCGCGTTCTAAAGAATACCGGATACAACGTTCAAGTTTCTCAGTATTGAGTTCTGATTTGATGAGGTAGTCATAGGCGCCGCTCTCCATAGACTTAACATCAATCTCCTGCGTCCCCTTACCTGTAAGCAGGATTATCGGTTCTTCACATCCTGCCTGGATGGCGTCCTGTAAAAGATCCAGCCCGGTTTTAATGCCGAGTCGATAATCCACAAAGTGAATGTCGTAATTATTTGATTTTAACTTGTCCAGAGCATCGTTGTAATTATAAGACCAATCGATAGTAAAATTCCGGTTCGGAATATTTCTGATATAATCTGAAGTAAGAAAGAAGTCATCTTCGTCATCGTCAACAATTAGAATCTGAAGAGGAAAAGCTGAATTGTTCATTTAACGTTTATTTGTTGCCTGCCGGTTCTCAATCTACACGTCTTCAGGATGTAGGATTGGTTAAAATGAACTAGGATGTATGACAACGACACTTGGAAAAAATTAGGTTTATAAACAATCGGGGCACCCGTTTGTGGTGCCCCTGGTAATATCGTTTAGTTTTCGTTTCACGGCAACCATGCAGTCCTGCCTGTTTCGCTAACGTGTTCTGTAAGTTCAGCCGTCCAGGCATTAACCCCGGTTATAGATCACTGTTGAATTGCTTGTACTGTTTCATTTTATTGTACAAGGTCTTGCGGTCGACGTTTAGAATCTTGGCGGCTTTGCTCTTGTTATAATTTGCCTTGCGAAGTGCTTCAACAATCATTTCATATTCTGCATCTATGCTTGCGCCTTTAAGGCTGTGCTCATTTATAACAAGTGGTTTACTCAGCACAGGTTCCGGAATTGCCGAGCTGTATGCATTCGACGGAATGTCGACCTGGGGTGCCTGGTGAGCCGGAACATTTACTTCATCCGGTGTTTCATCGAATTGAAGTTTTGCAAAATTCGTGATTTCAAAAGGCAGCACTGTGGGCATGATGAACTCAGTATCGCATAACAGTGTAGCACGTTTAACTACGTTTTTTAATTCCCTGAGGTTTCCGTGCCAGACGTAGTTTTTAAATATCGCTTCAACCTCAGGAGAAAATCCGCGGATGTTTTTACCGAGTTCCTGATTAGTAAGTCTCAGGAAGTGGTTTGCAAATATCATGAGGTCATATTTCCGGTCCCGCAACGGCGGAACTTCAATACTAAATTCATTAAACCTATGATAGAGATCTTCCCTGAACTTACCTTTTCTCGCCGCATCAAGGAGCCTTTCATTACTCGCGATAATGATGCGCACATCCAGGTCGATATCTTTATTTCCACCGATCCGCCTCATCTTTCTTTCCTGCACAACCCTAAGTAGCGCCACCTGGATATCATAAGAAAGGTTAGCAACTTCATCAAGGAAGATGGTGCCTCCGTTTGCTATTTCAAAACTTCCAATCTTCTGGTTTAAAGCACCCGTAAACGAACCTTTCTCGTGGCCAAAAAGTTCACTACCCGCAAGTTCTTTCGATAGTGCACCACAATCAATCGCAACAAATGGTTGGTCATGACGCTTACTGCGCTTGTGGATTTCCTGGGCAATTGCCTCTTTTCCACTTCCGCTTTCTCCGTATATAAGGATACTGTAATTGGTTGGAGCAACCAGGTCTATTTGCTTCAGGATGTTTTTGAATTCAGGGCTGTCGCTGAAGATGTACTGGCCCGAAGTAATCGTCTTTGCACGGCTCTTCTTTGCTTCCTCGATCGACTCAGGTGATGCATCCGACTCAACAGGCACCGATGCACTTTTTTCCAACGCTTTTTTGATGGATAAAATGATCTCGTCCGGAAACAGCGGTTTGGTCACATAGTCATATGCACCAAGCTTCATCACATCTACGGCTATCTTTATATCGCTATAGCCCGTGACAATAATCACGGGTGTACGGGGATACTTATCTTTAATCTTTATCAGAAGTTCCTTTCCATCAAAATCCTCCAGACGAAAATCGCAAAGCACCAGGTCTGGTTGCTGTTGCTCTAAAAATTCTATTGCTTTTTTGCCATTGTGCGCAAGTACTACCTCATAGCCATTTTTTGTAAGAAATCTCTTCAACAAAAGACACATGTCTACATCGTCATCGATAACTAATATTTTACTCATTTAAAGGTTGATTATAGTTTAGTGTTATCTTATGCCCACATCCGCCTGAGCTGGGCGACGGGTATTTGTAATTGCTCACGATATTTCGCGATTGTTCTGCGGGCTACATTTATTCCTTTGAGGGCTAATATAGCGACTAATTGTTGATCGGTGTAGGGGTTGAGCTTATCTTCCTTCTCAATAACTCCCTCGATTGCTGACTGGATAACCCGGTTGCTGATTACTTCACCCTCCTTATTGATAATACCCTCGGTAAAAAGATTTTTCAGCAGAATGATGCCGAATGGGGTATCGACATACTTGTTAGAGGTAACTCTCGATACTGTTGAGATATCAACTCCAACCCTATCCGCGATGTTCTTAAGGATCATTGGCTTCAGCAAACTCACATCTCCGTAAAGAAAATACTCACGTTGAAGTTGAACTATTGCTTTCATAATCTGCATCATTGTGCTTTCGCGCTGTTTGATGGCATTCACAAACCACTGTGCCGAGCTTAGTTTACTTTTAAGGTACTGTGCCGCGGTCTTGTCTTTTCTCTGGTTAGCAGAGTCAACAGTCTCCATCAACGACTGATTAATGTACAAGGATGATGAGCGGGAGCGAAACAAATTTATTTCAATCTCTTCATTGTCATTTACCGTAAGTATAAAGTCGGGTAATATGTTGTTGTTTACAGGCTGCGAACCCTCTGTTTCAGAGATTGGCTTCATCTTGAGTGACGCAAGAAGCTTTAGGATAATTTTAAGCTCGTCCTCTTCTATATCCAATGCATCCATTATCTTCTCCATATTCCGGTGGGAGAGATCAGTATAATGATTTTCGAGAAGTTCAATTGCCTTCTTAGCATCCGGACCCTTCTTTTCCAGGTGATACAATTGTAGCAAGAGGCATTCGCGGGTATTTTGAGCGCCGATCCCGACTGGTTCAAGCTTTTGCACTTGTTTCAATACCACTTCAAGCTCCGCCATTTCAACGATCATTCCTTGCTTGAAGGAGAGGTCATCCGCCATATTATCAAGGTCCTGGGTAAGAAGACCATTACCATTGAGGCAATCAATGATATAATCGGCGAGTTGAAGTTGCTTGTCTGATAGACTGGAATAGCGAATTTGGTTTTTCAAAGTTTCACGGAAGTCCGTATATGCTTTGATCGGTATATTAGGGACCGCATCATTGTTAAAGTAATTTTCGTATTCAAGCTTATAGTTAGGTATGTCGTCGTAACCGTGTTCTTCCCAGTCCTGGAAGTCCTGAACTGCTTCTTTGGAGAACTTCTCTACATCAATATTTTCCTCCTCGTTATTTTGTTCCAGCAGAGGATTTTCATCCAGTTCATCCGATATTCTCTGGTCTAGCTCTAAAACATTCAGGTGGAATATGTTCAGCATTTGAATTTGCTGCGGAAGGATCTTGAGCTGTTGCCGTTGCGTTTGGATTTGGGTAAGCATATCAGAATGTTTTGGGATTATTGTACACACCGTTACAAAGCCAACATAGCACCAAAGTATTCAAATGCTGCTAAATGTTGTAAACGGTTGATTGACAGTGAGCTGCATTTAAAATCTGCCCTGATTAATCTCGGTTTTCAACTATCAGCTTATTAAACGCCGGGCTTGTGTAGATAAAGTTCCACAATATACCGAATTTAATCAATCCCTTACGGAGAGCGGAAAACAACGGTGAAAATGCACCATGCGATGGAGGGACACCTGCCATCTACAATGGATATGACCTGCCACCGACTTTAAATTAGCTTTGCAATGCATAGGCTCCTGACGGTGACTGAAACACTAATCAGCGTTCTGCTTCTAATTAACCCCTTTGTTTCGGCCTTTCGCCAGCGAGGGCGGCAACAAATCAACTCAGCAACACCAGGTAAGTAGCAGCCGAAGAGTAGCACTGAGCGTATACAACTGCTTATAATGAAGGACAGTGCCCCCCTCTTAATTGAACTCCCCGGAAAAACCCTTTGTATTTGATGTATAGCTTTCGATAACATCCGGTATGCGAGGTTTTTAGTAGGTGTTCTACTTACGGAATTCTTATGCCCAATGGTAAATCTTATCATCTCACCACCTACCGCACGAAGGCGAATCGACATGTTTTCTGAGGTCCTTTCGGCAGCCACCAGATTTAATTGGTATGATTATTATTACTTTGTTAAGAGAACATCACAAATTATTCACCACTAAAACTTATAACTATGTTACGTTGGACAATCACATTCCTGATCATTGCGATAATCGCCGCAATATTCGGTTTCGGTGGAATAGCTGCCGGTGCAGCTGGCATTGCTAAAATTCTGTTCTTTATCTTCATTGTACTATTCCTGCTCTCCTTAATAGGCGGAAGAAAAACAATCGACTAATCAAATAATCAATAAAAAAAAATGCAGCAAATTGCTGCATTTTTTTTTATTAGAAGTACGCTACAGAAATTAGTTAGCCTTTTCGTTTTTTGCCTTCTCCACCAACTTTTCATTCGCATATATTGCAAATTCAACCCGCCTGTTTTCGGCTTTGCCAGACTCGGTTGCATTTGAAGCTTTCGGCTGAGATTCGCCGTACCAGGCTGTTTTCAAACGGTCTGATGCCAACCCCTGTTGTTTCAAAAAACCTACAACTTCTTTAGCCCTTCTCTCTGAGAGTTCCATATTATGGTCATCTGCACCTGTGTCATCTGTGTGGCCCTCGACCAACACGTAAGTATCAGGATACTTATTTAAAACTGTTGCCAATTCCTTTACTTTGGCTTGTGCTGCCGGTGTTAAATCGGACCGGTCAACTGCAAACAGCACCCCCGCTTCGAAAGTCACGTTGATACCTTCGCCAACCCTTTTTACTTCTGCTCCGGGAATCTTTTCAATTTCCTTTGCTTCTTTATCCATTTGGCGCCCTATGACACCACCTGTAGCACCACCCACCGCGGCACCGATAATCGCACCAAGTGCAGTGTTCCCGGCGGCTTTACCAACTCCGGCCCCTACAGCACCACCAGCGCCAGCACCGATCAAAACACCCTTCTGACCCTTGTTCATTGTCTTACAGGCTGATGCACCCATTCCCATAATTAAGACAATAACAAACAAATTCACAACATTTGACATTTTCATAAACGAACCATTTAGATATTATACAATAATGCTTTAAACCAGCATCTTTCTCTTATACCGTTAACTACGACTACTTGCTTGCTTTAAAATAAACCCCGGCTAGCCGGGGTAATCTGTTGTCAAACTTACATTGACTAGTAAGTTCCAAGGCCCCAGTTCACTCCTACATTCAGACCGATATTATTGTTATTAAACTTGGGTCCACCAAGTTTATTGATATTCCGGAAACCATTGTAGTAGTTAAGATCAGCCATAAACCAGGTATTTTTTACAAGGCGATAGTTTATCCCTGCTGCTGCATGTAGGCCAATGTCAAACCTGTCGTAAAGTTCTTTTGCATCTACCGAGTTTGCAGTAGTATTGCCGCCTGCTATCATCTTAATTTCCCGCTCGCCGCCAATCAGATAGCCGAAAGATGGACCGACTGATATTTTTGGGCGAACCCTGGTGCCCGGTGTTCCAAAGAAATACATTGCCTTAAATGGAAGCCGCAGGTAATCAAGTTTCGATGTATTGGTTACCATCACATCAGCTGTTGTTCCTTCCGTTTTACTGCCCTCAATTGAGTACTTTAAGTCTACTCCGAAGCCGAAACTTGATTTGGTGCTATAAATGAACGATAAGCCTACATTTCCCGCCGGCATATATTTGTTGTCGCCATAGTTCTTTATCCAGGCATGTCCAAATCCAGCGTTAATTCCCAGTGACGTGTTTTGTCTATCCTGCGCAAATACTGCCAATGTGCTCAAAACAAGTCCTGCTACTAACAATCCTTTTTTCATAAGTTTTTAATTTTTCATCCAATTGACAAAATTGGTGCCATCAACTAGACGGTTATATATTTTACTTTGATATGATGGGTACATTTGCGCGCTTTTACTGTACTATTCACATCTGTGGATTTTCACGTGCAGGCATTACAATGCTGTGACACAATTTGGCTGTTTACTCCACATTTACCGGGTAAAATATCTTTTGGTGAAAACATTTTCCAGTTGTTTATAAGCCTGCCATTCCGAGTTCAAAGAGCAGACAAAACAGGTCAGCCTGGTGGCACCGCATGACACGCAAAACAATCGCGTATACTGCTAAAGGCCGGGGCACAAAAAAAGCCGGGTGCTATCCGGCCGTTGATTGTTCAGTTACCAACAACTTTCACTTGTCTACCTTTAAATAACCTTGTAAAGCCTTCACATAATTTTCAAAAGCCTCGATGCCCTTTTTTGTAACCCGGCATGTTGTTAAAGGGTAGTTGTCCTTAAATTGTTTTACCACCTCGATATATCCTGCTTCCTTCAGCTTTTGCACCTGCACACTGAGGTTACCTGCAGTAGCCTTTGTTTTTTCCTTTATGAAGGTAAATTCCGCTTCCTTTACGCTGATGAGAAGGCTCATCACCGCGAGTCGTAGTTGTGAATGTAATATGGGATCCAAGTCTTTGAACACTATACCTGATTTGATGGTCTACCATGCAATTTCTTAAACTCCCGGTTAGCTATATGTCCGGGAATGATGTAACCAGATAGAACAGCAGCAGCATGGAGTACCATAACCCATTCAAACGTGCGTACAAACAGGCAACCAAAAGCAAGTGCCCACGTTATAAAAGCGCCAATCAGCGAAGGTCTGAAACTTAGCACCGTTCCATAGATCAGCACCCAAAAGGCATACAAATTCATTAGCAAAGGAAAACCAATCATAGGGCTGATGCCCACATTTATTCCGGCAATGATAAACATCAGGGAAATGAAAAAGCCTGTATTCAGCTTCTCGTACAGATCCCTTGTATAGGTCTTTACTTTCTTTCGCTCTCCAAAAAATAGGCGCCTGATGATGCTTAAAAAAGCTAAAAGCAAAGATATTACCCCAAAGATGTTCCAGAACAAAAAGGTGCCGCCCCAGCTAAAATGGAGGTTTAATATCGTCGACAAGGAAGCAAGGAAAAGCATCCACCCCCAGATGATCCATGCCTTACCGTCGTCCTTTTGCTCCTGCTTTGCTGTCTCGATCATTTGTTGAATGATCAGCAAACTCTGCTGGCCGCTTAATTCATTCTGGTTCTCCATATAGCTTTTGTTTATTGTATTTTGCCCTCATTGCATACCCAGGAAGTATCCACGCTACTATTACCGCCATCATAATCAGCAGCAGCTGGAATTTGATCGTAACGAACGTAGAACCAATAGCAAGTATCCAGCAGACAATACCCCCGGCATACAGTTCCCTCACTTTCAGGATTTTTCCGGAAAGAAAAGTAGGTACTCCATATAGCACCAGGAACATCGAATACATCCCTGACCACCCATTCGAGCGTGTCAACACAAAAGCAGTTAATGCGAGGCAAATCATGAACACGAGCCAAACATAGCCCAAAATGTCATCGGAATATGTCTTAACGCGCCTTTGTTTCTTTGTTCTACGCAGATAAACAGCATGGTAAATAATTGTAACCCATGTTATCATCCATATAAGTTCCGGACGGCTTACCAGATGAAGGTGCCACATGATAAAATGCCCAAAACTGCAGAAAGCAATTACCCAGCCCCAAAGCAGGTAAAGGTGCCCGTTTTCACCAAAAGTGTTCCGCGCGCGATTTATCATTTGTTCAATCAGCTTCAAACTTTCGTTTGGAAGCATTGCATTTTCATGATCGTACATATGCTTTCTTTCAGGGTAAAAATAGCAGGGGCATTGCTGCCACTGAGAATCATTTATGCACATTACTTCGAGGTAGCTGCCAACATCAGTTCTGCGCGTTTTTGACCCCACACCGGATGCAATGCTGTAACCGGCTTAAAGGCTTTAAAAAGTGCAACTGATTTTTCAAAGCTTAAACGGGCCTTATCCCTACCGCCCCCAAATTGCGCAGGCGTCTTCATCAGGCTCTCACCTTCCATCAGGTATATTCTCGGGTTTTCAGCATCAATAGACTTTGCTGTACCTAAAGCCTGGCCAGCCGCAGCACCAAATTGCTGCCAACGGTTCACCGGATCAACCAACAAATGAAGTGTGGCCGACAAGTTTCGCAAAAGAAACAATTCCGAATTTTTCGGCTCAATAGCCTCGGCTTTTGCAATCAAGGCTTCTGCCCTATCTGCTATTTCATCCTTATCTCCTTTTTGATCAGCAAAGCCTTTGAACTCCATTGCCAGTGCCGCATAATAATACGGTAACCACTGTGTTTTTTCAGCGTCGGCGATACGTTCGAAGGCAGCCGATACTTGCTGGTAATCGTCTGCCGTTTTTGATGTGTCTAATGCCACCATCGTCTTCTCCATAGTTTTATGATATTTGTCGCTTTGTTCGTACGAGATAATAGATATAGATGATAGCAGCATTACGAAAAGAAATTGTTTCATAAGATGTAATTTGATAATTTAAAATTCAGGTGCAATAGAGTTTATAATTATTATCAGTTAAAAATGACCGGCTTAGGCTTTTAGATTAATACCGTTGGCTAAGAATTGTCGCACACAGCTGGCAGTTCATTATAGCATTACAGCCTTGCTGACAAATGAGCTTCAAGATCAATTAACCTTCCGCAATTCAGCTTCCTAATTCGTGCCTTTTGGAAGGCGAATAGTTGTTTAGTTCTCTTTCTTCTTTTAACTTCTTATATTCTTTTTCAACGGTATTGTAGTGGTCTTCATGATAAGCCGAAAGGTAATGAGATGCCAAACCCACTCCCCAGCCCAACATAGGCCAGATCGGCCAGTAATAAGCGCCGGGACCGGAGGAAAAATACCATATCGCGATAAACATCGTGTTTAGGATAGCGTAGCTTCGAAGGTTCCATTTAAACGACGCTCTTCTTCTGGCAAGTTGCCAAGTTAATTCGTCGTTAAGGCCGTCGGGTTTGTTATTGGTTATGCCAGCTTTTCCCTCGAATGAAGACATCATTGTTTTTAAATTTAAATTGTACATGAATAAATTTGTTGTCGATTATTTACTTTCTCCTAAATCGGTGCAATTGTTTTATCTGTTATAATTTCACGTTCTTTATTAAAGTTTCCGGTATAATACGGGCTAATAAATATCTGCCCTGAAAAGCGCCCGTGTGGGCAGCGGCGAAAACAGTTTTTGATACGATTGAATGCAGCTCGTCACCGAAAAATTCTTTTCAGTAAGCGACATCTCCCTATAATCAAAGATTATTGTTGATGGCATCCTGCGTGCGATCAACACCCCAGCTAAGAAACAACCCGATAAAAAGGAACCGTTTTGCAGCCGGTGTAATAGGCTCCCGAACTTTGCCATCGTACGAATAATTATATCCAAACACTTGTTTAGTTCCCGGGACATTTGTTGCAGAACCAACCAAGACCGCGTACGACCCCGCTATCCTGGTAACGTAGTTAAAACTAAATCCGAGGTTATGATAGTCGATCGTTTCACCCTTGTCCGCCACCCGGTATTTCGACGTCACATTATCTAAACGCAGATGATAAAACGGTCTCCCGGTTGCATACGAATACGTGAAGTTGAAACCTGTCGAAATCTTGCTTACCCATCTTTTTAAAACCAGTGAAGCGGTGTGATCTGCGGCAAAATTGGGTTGCAGCTTGTCGGGATAGTTCAGGTAATCACGCTTTGTGTCGAGGTAAGAATAGCTTAGCCAATAATCAAGGTGTTTGACCGTCCTTTTATCACGCCAAAATAACTCGATGCCCTTCGCATATCCTTGGCCATCATTGTTTAATAGAGGCGCGGTTTTAACAAGGTCGTGGTACTTCTTGAAAAAGCCTTCGAGCCTGAATGTATAATACCTGTTTGCTTTCTGATAGTTTGCGATAAAGTGTGTTGCCCGGGTGTAACCAAGGTTCGTTGTCTGAACAAGGTGCAGGTTTTCCGGCTTCTGGTAAAATGTACCGTAAGCCACGGAAGCCTGCGCATCCTTGCCGGTTTTGTACGCCAATGACAACCTTGGTGCAAGATTCGACTTATTGATCACTGAAGAATATTCACCTCTTGCGCCGATCTTAGCAGCAAGATTATTTGTCAGGTAAATATCGGTTTCAGCAAACACAGCGGTGAAATGATCACGCAGCAGCTTACTTTTATTGTTGAAAACGCTCCGGCTCGAGGCATACCAATATTCGGCTCCGAACTTCATAGAACTGATACCGCGAAGTCTTTTTTCAAATACCGTTTTAACCTGCGACAAATCCTGGCGTGAGCGACCTTTATAATTTTTGTCTTTTAACCACTGCTGCTCATAGGTTTTCGGCTGGTTTAAATTATCCAGCAGTTCGTTACTTAACTTATCGAAGTTCGTGCTGTAGCTTGCTCCGCCATTAAACTTCCACCCTTTTCCAAGGTTTTCTTTCCAGCTAAGGTTATTGTACCAGTTTGTGCTTTCCAATGCAAATGCAACTTTCAAAAAATTGCTGTCTATGTCGGGACGCATTATACCCAGTTTGCTACCACTAAACGCGGTATAGTATTTCACGATCCCACCGTTTCTGGTTTTAATACGGTAGTTGAGATCAGCAGTATGAAATTGCGGAACATCAAAGTAATCGATCTTTTGTTTTACTACTTCGAAGTAAGCCGTTAGGTTGGTGTAGCCATAATTGGCCCCCCAACTCACTTTCTTATTTTTCCCGAGCTGTTGGTAACCGGCGCTGGCAAATATGGGAGTGATTGACGCGTTGGCAGTGCTTTTATCCGGCAGGTCGATGGACTCTAATATTAATGCAGAAGATAACGCCTGTCCATACAAAGCGGAATAGCCACCGCTACTAAACACTGTGCCTTTAAATAATGCGGGGCCAAATCGGCCACGCTGAGCTACATCAGGCACGCTGGTATAATACGGATTATTAACTACTGTACCGTCTATGTATTGCTTCGTTTCATAACCTGCACCTCCCCGCACAAATAACCCTTCCTGGTCGCCTATTTGTTGTGCTCCCGGCAGGGTTCTGACGGCAGCAGATATATCTGCATTTGCGCCTGCGGTGGTGAGTATATCCAAAGTGCTTAAAACCGTTGTAGCGCGTTTACGATCGCCAGCTTCGAAAGTGCCTGCGGCTACCATCACGGCTTTTAGTTCGTCCAACTTCTCTTTTACGCTCACCGTTAATCCGGTCAGATCGCCCCGGACGTTGATTTTCTGTACTGCAATATGATAGCCTATGCTCGTCACCTCAAGCAGATGCTCGCCGCTGTCGATTGTGCGAAAACTAAAACGGCCCAAAGAGTCGGTCGTGGAACCATCGTAGCTGTTTTTTATAGCAATGCTTGCCCCAACCACAGCCTTCCCCTTATTGTCCTTCACATTGCCCGATATGGTGACCTGTGCAGTCGAAAGCTTGCAGGAGAAAACTGCGATCAGGAATGTCAGAATATTATTCATATATCACATTTCACTTACAAACATAGACTAGTTTATTCTATAAACCAAACTACATTTTAAAATAAATTTGATAAAAAAAGGGGCGCCGGTTTGGCGTCCCTTTTTTATAGACTCACTACAGGCTAATACCGGTAGTGGTTGTAGCTTTTATTGAATAATTCTCAGTGATTCACGGCTATTATCCGGCGCCACGATCTCAACCGTATAGTGCCCCTTCTGAACTGCACCAGCTGCGGCTACAACTTGTGTAGCAGTTCCCCCCTGGTGACTTATCTGCTTGTTTAACACAATCTGCCCGTTAACATTACGCAGGTTAACGGTATAGTTCCCTTTCGCTTTATTACTAAATTGAATACTGATGTTTCCGCCTACAATCGGGTTGGGATAAACGTTATAAGCTGATGTTGACTTAAGCGTGCTGATCCTGATAATGGGGGTATACGTCACTTTACCATTATAGCCGGTGCTTTTTATACGGTAGTAGTTAATTCCGTCAAACGGCTTCTCGTCTAACCAGGTGTATTTTACTGCCTGCAAACTGTTTAATGGCTGCTTACTACCAGCCAGGATAAATGTATTCCCGTCAACCGATCTTTCCACCCCGTAAGATTTTACGTCAGCCTCATTATCGGCTTTCCACTCCAGCATGATTTTATTCGATTGTGTAAATGCTTTTAAAGAACCAAGGGTAATGGGTAGGGTTTGTGCTTGCTCAAAAGCCGCGGCAGTAAAAATGTCGATTCCAAACATAACCTGCCCTGTTGCACTATAATGAACCCAGTCCTGCAGCGGGTAAGCGTCGCAGTTTATCAGCACAGCATTATTCGCAGGATTTGCACAATACCTCGCCTGGGCGGCACGCACTGTGTCGCGATAAGGATAACCGACCGGGGCATATATGCGGCCTATTACCTTTTTGTATCCTGATTGCGGAAACTGGTACGTATGAACCATCTTGTTCCAAACGTTTTCAATAGACACAAAAAACCGGGTGAGGTTGCCAAAATAAGCGTTCGCATTCGGGATTGTCTTTGCATCGTCTTCACCCTGCATCCAGATGATGCCTTTGAGGTCGAGCTTATAACCTTTCTGATTCGCCTGGCTGACCGCAAGGTCAAGCCATTGGGTAAATTGTTGCCATCTTCCACCAGCCTGCCATTCGTATTGACCAGGTAGCGTGGGCCTCCAGTCACCCGCAAGTGTGGTTCCTCCCTGGCCTTGTTTAAACACCAGTCGCTTCCGCGGGTTTTGCAGCTGAAGTTGTTTCATCATTGAGGCTTCAGGACCAAACTGCGAGTTGTCGGCGTAGTTCTCACACATCGTATTTAGACCCACATTTAAGGGCTCAATCACAGCCGAAAAAGCACCATGCCCTGGATTCCAGATTTCTGTTCCAGGTATAAGCCCGCCGTACTGAGCCGCATCTGCCGTCGACATACTGCCGGCCGGGCACCAGCCGGTATTGGATTGTCCCAAGACCATGTAGAAAGGAATAATGTTACTGCCTTGTGCAGTGGCTGCCAAAGAGAGGCAGCATAAAAGAAATGAGCACGCGAAAACGTAAAGATTTCTCATTCGAAATTGGATTTAGGAAGTCATAACGTTCAATGAACGCAATTTATTTTACCGCATACCTGTCCGATCCCAAAATTGATTGCTTGCTCCGGTTTGCGCTGTACCGGAATAATTGAACGCACGCGTTTGAGCAAAAAAAAACGGCTTCGAAACCACGAAGCCGTCTACAACTATCTAAAATAAATATTACTTGTACCCACCAATCAGGTTTTTGGCGAGCTTAACCATTCTTCCCAAACCTTCTTCGGGCAAATTTCCTTTCTTAAAATCCGCGAGTACATCCGGAAGCTGCGTTTCCATTTCATTCAGGAAGTCGTGTTCAAATTCCTTAACACGTTTTACCGGCACGGCCGTTAACAGCCCCTGCGTACCGAGGTAAATGATCGCAACTTGTTTTTCCACGGCCATAGGGGAATATTGAAGTTGTTTCAACACTTCCACATTACGCGATCCTTTGTCGAGAACAGCCTTAGTAGCGGCATCCAGGTCACCACCAAACTTCGAAAATGCCTCGAGCTCCCGGTATAATGCCTGGTCGAGCTTTAACGTACCCGATACCTTTTTCATCGATTTGATCTGGGCGTTACCACCAACACGGCTTACAGAGATACCTACGTTGATTGCAGGTCTGATACCGGCGTTGAACAGGTTACCCTCAAGAAATATCTGTCCATCGGTGATCGAGATCACGTTTGTAGGAATGTACGCCGAAACGTCGCCAGCCTGTGTCTCAATAATCGGGAGCGCTGTCAGCGAACCACCACCTTTAACGAGATGGCGGATGCTCTCCGGAAGGTCGTTCATCTTACGCGCGATCTCATCCTTAGAGATTACTTTAGCAGCCCTCTCCAGCAAACGGCTGTGAAGGTAGAAAACGTCGCCGGGGTAAGCTTCACGTCCGGGCGGCCTTCTCAGGAGAAGAGAAACCTCGCGATAGGCAACGGCCTGCTTCGACAGATCATCATAAATGATCAGGGCTGGACGACCGGTATCACGGAAAAACTCACCTAATGCCGCACCTGCAAACGGTGCATAAAACTGTTGTGGCGCAGGGTCACTTGCCGAAGCGGCAACAATGGTTGTATATGCCATTGCACCATTTTCTTCAAGCACCTTCATGATACCGGCAATGGTACTTGCCTTTTGCCCGATCGCAACGTAAATGCAATACACTGGTTTGCCGGCTTCGTAAAACTCTTTCTGGTTAATAATTGTATCAACACAGATCGCCGATTTACCCGTCTGGCGGTCACCGATCACGAGCTCACGTTGGCCACGGCCAATGGGGATCATCGCGTCAATCGCTTTGATACCAGTCTGCAAAGGTTCCTTTACCGGCTCTCTGAAAATAACTCCGGGCGCTTTACGCTCAAGTGGCATTTCATATAATTCACCGGCTATCGGCCCTTTACCATCAATCGGTTCACCAAGCATGTTGATCACACGGCCGCTCATTCCGTCACCTACTCTTATGGATGCAATTTTACCGGTACGACGTACGGTAGAACCTTCTTTTACATTCTCTTGTTCGCCCATTAGTACCACACCCACGTTATCTTCTTCAAGGTTCAGTGCAATGGCTCTAACCCCACTTTCAAACTCCACAAGTTCACCACTGCGAACATTATTTAACCCGTAAATGCGGGCAATTCCATCGCCCACCTGCAATACGGTACCAACCTCTTCGAGGTCGGCTGAGGCATTAAAATTACTCAGCTGCTGCCTCAATATCGCTGATATTTCATCTGGCTTAATTTCAACCATATACAGATTTTAGCCTTTGCCGGTTATAAGGCAAAGATGTTAGAAATACCCTTTTCAACAGAAAGCAAAGGGAAGCTTTGTTTTTTTCTTTTGGTACCAGCATACTTCTCTTGCTGATCATTCTTGCCACGCTCGCTTGTACGGCATCGCCGGTGGCAGCGGAGAATGACAACAGCCAGGGAGGTGTTTACACAATTTACCTGCGCTTAAACCAGGCATATTCCGTTGTCTTCTAAAACTACCGGATCTGTTGCAGGTAGAAGTTCTTGTCGAATTGTGTTTTTACATCCCTGAGATCACGCGCTATGCTGGCATCGACAAGGTTGTTATCAAACTCGAGAATAAACCCACCAATCAGTTCTTCACGAACCTTCGACTCAAGTTCTATATGTTCTATCTCAGTCTCCCGGATGAGCCTTTCCACCAACGATTTCTTTACTGCATCGCTTACCGGAACCGCAGTCGTAAGTTTTACCTTATGAATGCCGTTTAATGCATTATACTGGTCAACAAACGCCTCCACAATCTCAGGCAGGTAAAACTCCCGGTTCTTACTTACCAGCAACTGTGTAAAAAGGTACGTGACCCCGGTTATTTTTTCTTTCAGTAAGGCTTCAAGTATTTTGCCCTTTCTTTCAATTGAAATTACAGGACTCTTGATCATCTGCACAAACTCCGGGCTCTGTTTACACACCCCCTGCAGGTACCTCATGTCGTCGTACACAGCTTCCACCTGGTTTCTCTCTTTTGCAAGATCAAGAAGGCTTTTTGCGTACCTGCCCGCTAAACGTGGATTAAGCATTTAAAAATTTTATAAGGTGCTGTAATTTATTCTAACCGTTGGCGGGATTAGTTCAGTTTAACCGTATCGGCCAATTGGTTAATGTATCCTTCCTGTTCAGAGGGATTCGCCAGTTCGCGACGTAATACCTTTTCAGAAACCTCGATCACAAGTTTTCCAATTTGGTTTTTAACGTCTGTTAATGCAGCATTCTTCTGCTGTTGAATAGCACCCTGCGCGTCGGCAACAATACGGTCAAACTCAATTCTGGCTTTCTCTTTCGCATCGCTGATCATCTTGTCTGAAGCAACTTTTGCCTCCTTAATGATCTTTGCACGTTCATCCCTGGCCGAAGCAAGCATAGCTTCGTTTTCGTCGCGGATCTGAGCCATTTCAATCTTCATCTGCTCAGCGCTGGCAAGTGAAGTTGCGATTCCGGTTTCCCTTTCTTTCAGCGAGGCCAGGATGGGCTTCCAGGCAAACTTTCTAAGTATAAAGAACACGATCAGGAACGCGATCAGTGTCCATACGATCAAACCAAGTCCGGGTAATAAGAGTTCCATATTAGTTCAGGATTTTATGGGGGAGTCAAATGGTATTCTCACTCGACCTTTAACTGTTACTTGAGTAAAGAATTACTGTATCCGCCGCCCTGTGCTTAAGATACAGTAATTAATTTGTGCCTGTTGCGAAACAAGTGATTTGCTTATTTCAGAACAGCAAGGATCCCTGCAATTACTGCGAAAAGGGCAACACCCTCAACAAATGCAGCAGTCAGGATCATGTTAGCACGGATGTCGTTGCTGGCTTCGGGCTGACGCGCGATGCTTTCTACAGCACCCCTACCAATCTGACCAATACCAATACCTGCACCGATTGCAGCCAGACCTGCACCAATTGCACCACCAAGGTGAGACATAGAAAAATTGGCAACACCTTCGTTAGCAGCCTGCAAAAAAATAGTCATTAAAGACATACTGTTTGTTTTTGTTATGATGAAAAAATCTATAAAGCGAATTCTTTTTCCTTATTGTCGTGCGCAGGATGCGGATCAGTGTGTTCTTCATGACCGTGCCCCGTCTCAAATGCCTGGCCGATGAAAACCGCAGTGAGGTTAGTAAAGATAAAGGCCTGGATAAAGGCCACTAATATCTCGATAAAGTAGATAAATACGGTAAAGGCAAGCGACACCGGAGAAAAGCCGATACCTGCAACTTTACTCATCGCACCAAATATGAATATGAGCGAAATAAAGCAAATGATGACAATGTGGCCGGCCACCATGTTTGCAAAAAGACGTATCATTAATGCGATCGGCTTAATAAACACGCCGGCAAATTCCACCGGTATCAAAATAACTTTCACAAAAATCGGAACTCCCGGAGGCCAGAAGATATGACCCCAGAAATGACCATTGGTACTAAACAGGATAACGACCATCGATATGAAAGCAAGAACCAGCGTAAATGCTATATTCCCGGTTACATTCGCCGACCCGGGAATAAGACCGATCAGGTTGTTGATCAGGATGAAAAAGAAAATGGTAAGCAGGTAAGGCATATACTTTTCGTACTTATGCCCGAGGTTTGGCTTACCTACCTCATCCCTCACAAACGTAATCACTGGCTCGATTGCATTTTGGAACCCCGAAGGGGCAACGTTGCTGCCATTCTTCCTGTACTTCTTTGCAATGTTTAGCATAAGAACAATCAGCAGAAGCACCGCGATAAACATCTGAACAACATTACGGGTGAGCGAAAAGTCGTAAACCTTAACGGATTGATCAACTGTGCCGTCAGCCTCTACAGGAATGATATGATCGTGCTCCATTTTATAGCCGCGGTACTCGGCATGACCATGTTGAAAATTCGACGACATAAACGCATCGAAACCGCGTTGAGGAGAATACAATATAACAGGAAGGGGAATTGAAATGGGATGGCCGCCTACATCGGCTATATGGAACTCATGATTATCCATGATGTGCTCCATGATTACCTTAGCCGCGTCGATCTTTTCTTCACCACCATTTTCGTTAGCATGAGCGGCGGCCGGCTGGTGATTTTGACTCTCATGTTGAGCGAACACAACATTAGAAAATAAAATCATAGAAAGGCTGAAAACCGCTACCACTAAAGATTTGACGCTCTTTACTACCATACCGATCCTAATTTTGCGCAAAGATAGGGGTAAGCAGCAAAAAAAGCGAGACCAAAAGGGGAAAATTGAAAATAAAACCATGCCATTTACGTCTTTTTGTTGAATAATTTTCGTTGTCTTTTGCCGTTGTCGCGGCTGTTAAATCGCCAATTCCACGCACATAGCTGTCCTGACTAGCTAGTAGCCTGGT
>JASLBT010000139.1 GCA_030146445.1 Segetibacter sp.
AAACTGTATTCGCTCATGAATGATCCGCAATACCGTTTGAGTATTGCCTGGCAAAACGTGGCTTATAACCAGCCGCCTCATACAAGTTTTCACATGGGTGAGGGCATGAAACAACCCCCTAAGCCAAACACTAAACTTGCAGGGCAAAAGCGTAAGTAAGGTTGTGATGCCCCTAAGCCCCCCAATTATTTGGCGGGCGTGCCCCCAATTATTTGGCGGGCGCCACCCCAAGCTGCGCAAGGGGTCGGGCTTTTCCCGTCCGACTGGTCATCCGGGCGGGCGCTATTACTCCGCCACTGGCTATGCTGCAATGCCCGTCCGACCCGGCCATCCGGGCGGGCCTTCAGCGGGGTAGTCGCTCCAATCCCTGGCGCTTGATCCCCGTAAGCGATAGGCTTGTAGTTTCACCTAATGCGTGAATAAGGATAACTGAAGGTAGGTGTACACGGGTCGGGTTGCCGGCGCTAACCGGGGCGTGGTCTGGTACCTAAAGCCGGTTCTATAAAAACCTATCAAACTAAACCCTGTCAATTCGGGATGTGTAAATTGATGCCTCGTTAGAAAAGGCCTTGTTCCACTCATATCAAACCTTATTAGATGTTTACCTATAATCGTGCGATCACTTGTTTGCTTTTGCTAATGCCGGTTTTTGTCTACTGCCAGCGTAACATGGAAAAGCTTGACAGGGGAATTGTCGCGATTAACAAAGGGGATGGTAAGGTATATATTGGCTGGCGTTTGCTTGCTTCCGACAACGTCAATACAGCGTTTAATGTATATCGAACGTCAGCCGGCAAAGCTGCCGTAAAGCTCAACAGCAAACCCATTACCACAAACACAAACTTTATCGATTCTTCTGCCGACCTAACTGTTGATAACGATTATTCGATCAGCAGTTCGTTGCAAAAGACCGCCATAGCCGACAAGGCATTCAGGCTCGTCGCCAACAGCCCCGCGAAACAATATCTATCCGTCCCGTTGAAAATTCCACCAGGGGGTGAGATTATGGGTAGCTCTTACACTTACAGCGCCAACGACGCCAGCGTCGCCGACCTTGATGGAGACGGAACTATGGAGATCGTTATAAAGTGGAACCCTTCGAATGCCAGGAACCCGCCACAGACCGGATTTACAGGCAACCAACTTATTGATGCCTACAAAATGGATGGCACATTTTTATGGCGGATCGACCTCGGAAAAAATATCCGGTCGGGTGCGGCATATACACAATTTATGGTGTACGATTTCGACGGCGATGGAAAAGCTGAAATGATGTGTAAGACGGCCGATGGTACAACCGATGGCACGGGTGCAATTATAGGTGATGCCCAAAAAGACTGGCGGACATATGGCGACCCTAAAGGACCGATGTATGGTAAAATTGTAAGTGGTCCGGAATACATTTCCGTATTCGAAGGGCTCACGGGCAAAGCGCTTGCCACCGCACCTTATGTTCCCGACCGCTTTCCCCTTGATGGTTGGGGTGGGATCGGTGGTAATGGGGGAAACGATAATACAGGTGGTCGCCCCGATCGGTTTACTGCCTGCGTGGCATACCTCGACGGCAAGCTGCCAAGCGCAGTATTTGTGCGTGGCTGGTATGGCCGGTGCGCGCTTACGGCTTACGACTGGCGCAATGGCAAGCTGAACAGGCGGTGGATATTCGATTCCAAAAATGCAGCTAACCCATATTCGGGCATGGCCAACCATAACCTCGCGGTTGCCGATGTAGACGGAGATGGAAAGGATGAAATTTGCGTAGGTGCAATGACAGTGGATCATAACGGCAAAGGGTTGTATACCACCGGGCTACGCCATGGCGATGCTATTCACCTGGGAGATCTTGATCCGTCACATCCCGGCCTCGAAGTATTTGGCATTCATGAAACCGAAGAAAAAACCCTTTCTCTTAATACACCGGGTGTCGCAATGTTCGATGCAAAAACCGGAACGATTTTGTGGAGCCTTGCACCAGGTGTTGACGTTGGAAGGGGTGTAGCGGCAGACATTGACCCTCGCTATCCTGGTGCTGAAAATTGGGGCGGACCGGGCGGGCTGCGTGATGTGCATGGTAAGACGATCAGCGAACAATTACCTTCATCTACCAATTTTGTGTTGTGGTGGGATGACGACCTCACCCGCGAACTGCTCGACAAAAACAGGATTGACAAATGGGATTGGAAAAACAATACGACCATTAACCTGCTTACTGCCACCGGCTGCACTAGTAACAACGGCACCAAGGCTACCCCATGTCTCTCGGCTGACCTTTTTGGCGACTGGCGCGAGGAGGTGATATGGCGTACTACAGACAATACCGCGCTGCACATTTACACAACCGTCATCCCATCTACGCGAAGATTTACTTCACTATTGCAGGATCCACAATATCGCCTTGCAATTGCCTGCCAAAACACGTCGTACAACCAGCCGCCGCATCCCGGTTTTTACCTCGGAGCGGATATGAAGAAATGGTAAAATGTTGCCGCCGGAGAAACGGACTTCAACAAAAGAAAAAAGCGTAAAAAACATTGAAGTAAAAAACCTGATAGCATTTTTGTATACACGTTCATTGCATTAAAGGGAGAATGCTCACCCAACGATAAACCTCAAAACTGCACCTGCGCAATTAACCCACCATTACAGCATTCCGCAAGGTATTTACGTTGCGCAGTAAATTCGCTCGTGGGTGATTCAAATACTTTCGCCGATAATATGTGTAGCATGCATGAATAGGTACGTTGTTTGCGAATTGCAAACGCCCGAACCCTGCTAGTAGGATGCGTCGGCATTACCCGCGTATTCTTCGTAATGGTGTGAGGCAAAATAAAACACGTCATGAATATGCTTAGAAAGACTTTTATACTGGGTGCTGTGTTGGTGCTGTTGGCTGCATTTGCCGACAAACAGAAACCGGTCTTGTACATCATCGGTGACTCGACCGTTAGAAATACAAACCGTGAACAGTGGGGATGGGGCACGATGATTCCGAATTATTTCGATACCAACCGCATCTCAATCGCAAACCATGCAATGGCGGGGAGAAGTTCCCGAACGTTCATGAAGGAGGGGCGATGGGCAAAAGTTGACTCTCTATTAAAGCCGGGTGATTTCGTAATGATGCAGTTTGGCCATAATGATGGCAGCTATCCCGACACTTCTGCGAAAAACAGGGGTACGCTGAAAGGGACGGGAGATGAAACAATTGAACTTGTTTACAGGGATGGCCGTAAAGAAACCGTTCATACTTATGGCTGGTACATCCGGCAATTCGTACGCGATACGAAAGCAAAAAAAGCTACCCCGATTGTACTTTCGATGATACCGCGAAATGAGTTTCGCCAGGGCAAAGTTATGCGCGCAACAAATGACTTCGGTAAATGGGCCAGGGAGGTGGCGGAACAGGAAGGCGTTCCATTTATCGACCTGAATGCTATCTCGGCCGATAAGTATGACCGGATGGGTCCCGATAGTGTGAAGGCGTTTTTTCCTGGCGACCACACGCATACCAACGAGGCCGGGGCAGATGTAAATGCCGCATCCGTTGCAGAAGGCATAAAGATGCAACCAAGGCTTGCATTGAACAAATTCCTTTTGAAACGCTAACTCATCACTTCAATAAATCTCTTGTATGAAAGCGAAACGTATTTTACTGGGCTTTGGTATTTTCTGCCTGTCGGCTTCCTTCATATTGCTGCGGCAAGACAAAAAGCCGACCCTGTATGCCATTGGTGATTCAACCGTAAAAAACGGTCAGGGTAAAGGTGGTGGTGGTCTGTGGGGATGGGGTGACTTCATTGCAGCTTATTTTGATACTGCCAGCATCACCGTACGGAATCATGCACTTGGCGGTACCAGCAGCCGTACCTTTCAAACTATGGGCTTGTGGCAAAAAGTGCTCGACAAATTACAACCGGGTGATTATGTTATTATGCAGTTTGGGCACAACGACAGTTCCCCGCTCGATGATACCGCCCGTGCGAGGGGAACGATAAAGGGTGTTGGAAACGAAAGTAAAGAGATCTATAACCCTATAAGGAAAAAACAGGAAGTGGTATATTCTTATGGTTGGTACCTGAGAAAATTTGTAACCGACACAAAGGCTAAAGGTGCAATCCCAATCATCTGTTCTCCCATTCCCCGCAATAATTTTAAAGATCAAAAAGTCGGGCGTGCGGCAGATAGTTACGGCGGTTGGGCTGCTCAGGTAGCGCAACAAACCGGTGCTTACTTTATTGACCTTAACCAGCGAATTGCCGATAAATACGACTCGCTGGGTAGCGAAAAAGTGAAAGCCTATTTCACAGAAAAGGATCATACACATACAAATGAAGCGGGTGCCAAATTAAATGCAGCGGCCGTGGTGGAAGGCATTAAAAAGCTACCTGCCCTACCGCTCAACAAATTCATCGTTCGATGACCGTGTTATCGTTTTTAATCAACTACATTCATCTCTTAAACCCAAAAAATGAGCTTCCATCAAAACATCGTTACCCGTTTCTCCGCTAAAACCCTGGTGTTGTCTGCAATTGCATTCACTACAATGTCTGCCTTCCAGGCACCACTACCGGCGACTCCTGATTTCTCAGGTGAGTGGAAATTAAATGAACAAAAAAGTGAGCTCGGACAATATGGCGCACGGATGGCTCCAAAGTCAATGAAAATAACCTTAGAAAACGAAGGCTTCAACTTCGAAAAAGCCGGGAGCAATCTGCAGGGAGAAGCCGTGACCATGAAAGATCGATTGACATTCGACGGGAAAGAAACCGAAAGCACAATTTTCGGGAACAATAAAAAGAAGTCTACAGCTAAATGGTCCGAAGACGGCAATGCGCTGAACGTAAATTCAGTTATTATGCTCGAAATGAACGGAGAGTCTACAGAAATTAAGCTTACCGAAACTTACAAGCTTTCAAGCGACGGCCAGTTTTTGGAGTTGGATTCCAGATCTTCGTCGAGCTTCGGCGAAAATGAAATGAAGCTCGTTTACGAAAAGGCTAAGTAGTTTACGGCTGTTTTTGGTTCAGCATCGAGGTATGCTGAGCTCTTTTGGGGCAAGTGGTTGGGATCCCTTAACAATTTTTCAAAGTTGTCTTCCCGTCGAAGAATCTCACAGGCAGTAATTTTACCGCCTTTCATCTGAGCTTCTTAATAATCACATTAATAAAGATGCCGGCAGTTTTGTCCGGCATCTTTATATTTACAACAACCCGTTCAATCAGGCTGGTTGATCGCATCGTCTTAATCAACCAAAGAAACCCGGCGATGAACACAATACTGAAAACTTTACGCCCGATACCTAATACCTTAATACCAAATACCTCAATACCCAGTACCCAAATTCAACAATGCTCCATAATGAAAAAACTACTCGTATTTACTGCCGGCCTGTTTTCCCTGGTAATCTCTTCTCCCGTTATTTCACAAACGAAGATCGACAGGAAGGCACTAGTTCAGCGACATACGGTGCTCGTTACTAAGCCGGACACACTGGCCTCATTGTCCGTAGGAAACGGCCGGTTTGCTTTCACGACGGATATTACGGGGCTTCAAACCTTTCCAACAGAATATTCGCGCGGTGTTTCACTGGGCACCCAATCAGAGTGGGGTTGGCACAGCTTCATAGATACAATCGGATATAAGCGATCCGAAGCTTTGAAAACTTATCACCTAAATGGCAGGGATATAACTTACTCCGTCCAGTGGAATTCTCCTGAAAGAAATAAAGCGGCCTCAGACTGGTTTCGTCAAAACCCACACCGGCTTCAACTCGGGAGTGTTGGATTGGACATTCAACTTGCCAATGGATCAATGGCAGGCTTGAACGATATTAAGGACATTCGGCAGGAATTAAACATGTACACCGGTGAGATCAAAAGTCATTTCACCGTGGAAGGTATACCCGTTGACGTAAGTACGTTCGGGCACCAGCAAGAGGATGCAATAGCGGCAAAGATAATTTCACCACTACTTTTAAGAGGCAGCCTGAAGATAAACGTACGTTTTCCATATCCGACTGGCGATTGGATTGACGAAGGTGCCAACTACGCCAACGTTCAAAGGCATACTTCATCAATTCAAAACAGCAGCAAAGGTGGCGTAGTTTTGAAACACCAACTTGATACAACCATCTACTACGCCGCCTTGAAGTGGGACGGTACGGCTACGGCGGGTCAAAAGCAACCGCATTATTTCCTGATCACGCCTTCCCGCAGTAATACATTTTCATTCAGCTGTAAGTTTGCGAATAGCGCGGGTAATAACGTGCCGTCATATGCACAAACCCGGGCGAACAATTTCAAAGCCTGGCCATCTTTCTGGAACAGCGGAGCAGCAGTTGACTTTTCGGGTAGTACGGATAAACGTGCCTTTGAACTGGAGCGCCGGGTAATATTATCGCAATACCTGCTCCGGGTGCAGGAAGCGGGTGATTTTCCTCCGCAGGAAACAGGGCTCACTTATAATAGCTGGTACGGCAAACCCCACCTCGAAATGCATTACTGGCACAGCGGGCAATACCCGTTATGGAACCGGATGGATCTCCTGGAGCGTAGTTTAGGATGGTATAAAAACGTGTATGGAATTGCAAAAGGCATTGCAGAAAGGCAGGGCTTCGAAGGTGTTCGCTGGCAGAAAATGACGGATAATGAGGGACAGGAAGTTCCCTCCTCCGTTGGCGCTTTCTTAATCTGGCAGCAGCCACACTTTATTTATTTTGCTGAACTGGCATACCGTGATAAACCGGGTGCAGCACAGTTACATAAATACAAGGACCTGGTGTTTGCAACGGCCGACTTTATGGCCTCGTACCCATTTTACGAAAAACAAAAAGACCGTTACATCCTGGGGAAAGGAGTAATCCCTGCACAGGAGCGGTTTAAGGCAGAAGAAACATTTAACCCAACTTACGAATTGGTGTATTGGCACTGGGCACTCAAGACCGCTGGCGAATGGCGCAAAAGGTTAAACCTTGCTCCAAATCCAAAATGGAACGAAGTATTGCAAAAGCTTTCGAAGCTTCCGGTACAGAACAACCTTTACCTGGCAACCGAAAGTGCCACCGACAGCTATACCAATCCTGAATTCAAGACTGACCATCCTTCGGTGCTTGGAGCACTTGGCATGATGCCATTAACCGGCCAGGTCGACACTGCAATAATGAGAAACACTTTTGACTGGATCTGGAAAAACTGGAGTTGGAAAGACACCTGGGGATGGGATTTCCCAATGGTCGCAATGACAGCAACCCGCCTCGGCATGCCTGATAAAGCGGTAGACGCACTGCTCATGAATATACAAACGAACACCTATCTTCCGAATGGGCATAATTACCAGGACGACAGGCTTCGGATTTACCTGCCAGGCAATGGAGGTGTACTTGCTGCCGTGGCGATGATGTGCGCAGGCTATGACGGCAACACCGTTGCTAATCCGGGAATACCAAAAGACGGCACCTGGAAAGTGCGATGGGAAGGACTTAAGAAAATGCCATAGCCGGTCGAAAATATTTGCGGGTACGATACTGAGGAAGTGGTCGTGCGCTTTGCCCTTAATGGCATAATTCTTTAAGCCTGCTAAATGTCTTACTTTACCGGCAATTACCAAATGGTAGTTAAGCCGCTATCGATTTGCCCCATACTGTTATTTCATTACCTTCTAACCTGCTGCCGTGTTAGTCGTACGACCTTCTTGGTTGTATGCTGAACTGGTTAGCACTACAGACCCGTTCAACTGTTGTACGGCGGTAAACCAGGAAATCTCCCTTGCAAAGACAAGGATAACAAACATGCACCAGCCTGGCGACGTTCGGGTTTCATAAATCACTGGTAAAAACGGATCAGAACATTACTGAATATGACTTATTGTTTAGGGATCAAAGTTAAGTCGGGGCTTGTTG
>JASLBT010000146.1 GCA_030146445.1 Segetibacter sp.
TTGCGCCTACGCACTTGGGGGAAGATGTTTCCACGTTTATCGCTAATCAGCCACTTGTAAAAGGCAATATGAGCCCTAAGTACAGCCCGGCAAAAGCCCGGTTTTCCCGACACCAACGCCTGTGCAGCCGATATCATATCCAATACCATTCTTAAAGGCAGTTTCCACCACAACATCGTAAGCGGCCAATTTTTCGTGACCATCACCAAATTGTTCCGGAAATTTAAAAAGACCTTTCTTTCACTTTGCGGCAAGGTACCTCCGCCGACGTGGTACACTACCGATCGTGGGCAACTTTTGATCCCGTAACCGGCAAGTTGCATCCGCCAGCAAAGGTCTATCTCCTCCTGGTGCGCAAAAAAGTACGGATCGAGTCCTTTCAACTCGTGGTATACCCTTGCCCTAACAAACATGGCTGCACCGCTCGCCCAAAAAATGTTTGCAGGAGTATCGTATTGTCCGCTATCGGTCTCGCAAACATCAAAAACCCGCCCCATGCTAAACGGGTACCCCAACAGATCCAGCCACCCTCCTGCTGCGCCGGCATATTCAAACAGGTGCCGGTTATTATATGCCAACAATTTCGGCTGACATGCGCCAAGTTTTTCATCAGCCTCAAACATGCTGATCACCGGCTTAATCCAGCCCGGGGTAACTTCAACGTCTGAATTCAGCAACACATAGTAGTCTGCGTCTACCCTCGAGAGGGCCTGGTTATATCCTTCGGCAAAACCAAAATTCCGATTGTTGGTAACTACCTGGATTCCCGGGTAGTGGTGGGTTACCCAATCAACTGAGTCGTCGGTAGAAGCATTATCGGCAACAACCACCTTTTTGTTTGGGTAATCCGAGGCAATTACGAACGGGAGAAACTGCTCAAGGTAGTGCCTCGTATTATAATTCAGGATAACAATGGCTACTGAGGGGTATGTTTGCACGCTCTTATAAAACGGTAAAATAACAGAAAGCTTTTCTATTTTAGATATATGATCCAACAATGGTTTAACCTGCGCATGCTTTTGACTCTCATAGCAATATTGATCGTTAGCGGAACAATCTTTTACTCAGACTACCTCAGCAAAAAAATCGGCAAAGAAGAAACACAAAAGATCGAAGCCTGGGTGGAAGCACAGAAAACGATCATGAATGCCACCGACCAGACCGACATCACCCTGGCAACACGAATAGCCACTGAAAATGACGACATACCTATCATCGAGACAAACGAAAAGGATAGTATCACAAATAGTTACGTCAACATCGACTCATCGCTTGTAAACGCCGACAAAAACTACCTGTCGCGAAAACTCCAGGAGTTCAAAAAGAAACACCAGCCTATTGAATTGGTCATCAGTGATCGGCCATACATGGCGAATCGCTATTACTATGGCGAGAGCCAGTTACAAAAAGAGGTTCGTTACTACCCCATCATTCAGCTGATCGTCGTTGGTCTCTTTATTACCATCACGGTTATTGCGCAGCGGACGAGTTACCAGAATACCCAAAACCAGGTTTGGGCAGGACTGGCAAAAGAAACTGCCCACCAGCTCGGCACACCCGTGACCAGTCTTGAGGGCTGGGTGGAAGTGCTTCGCGATGTACCCGGCGCCGAAAAGATGGTGGTAGAGATTGAAAAAGATGTTGACCGGCTAAAGTTGATCAGTGACAGGTTTGGCAAAATCGGAAGTACGCCGAAGCTGGAGGAAAAAAATCTTGTTGAGCAGGTAAGCAAGATGATCGATTATATAAAGAAGCGGGCAAGCGGGAAAGTTCAAATCCGCTTGAACACGCAGGACGAAACAAATATCCCTGCAATGATATCACCGCCATTGTTTGATTGGGTTATAGAAAACCTTTTAAAAAATGCACTGGACGCCATGGAGGGTAAAGGCAAAATTGACGTGCACATACAGGATGAAGCCTCGGCCGTAGTGATCGACGTAAAAGACAATGGCAAAGGAATCAGCAAGGCCCATATCAGCAAAGTTTTCAATCCGGGGTTTACGACAAAAAAGCGCGGCTGGGGACTTGGCTTAACACTCACCAAACGTATCGTGGAGCAATACCACCGGGGGCAAATTTTTGTAAAAAGCTCAGAACCGGGCAAGGGGACGACGTTCAGAATTGTGCTAAAGAAATAATTTTTGAAATGCTTGAATCCCTAAATTTGCAGCACTTCAGGCGGAGGTGGCGAAATTGGTAGACGCACTACTTTGAGGTGGTAGCGGGGTAACAGCCGTGGGAGTTCGAATCTCCTCTTCCGCACAAACCTTTCTCAAACAGGGAAAGGTTTTTCTTTTGCAGTCACATGGACTCCTTTTAAAAGCCAGATAACTGCAGCTGACCTCGCGCTATCAACCCTGGGTACGCCAATAATAATCGATGGCAACCGTAATAACGATAAAGGCATCGGCCATACAAGACCCGACAGCCGGTGCCAATTTGAACCCATTGAAAACGCCCGGAGTAGTAGAAGACGTGTAATTAAGTATTTTTGCCAGATAGAAATACTTCGAAGGCATACGTAATCTGATTGTTAGTTTAGTGCAAAATCACAGGCATAAGCGGGAATACGTGAGCAACACGGAAAGCTGTACCCAAAGCTTAGAAAATGACTTATCATCTTGAACAGGCCCCAGGGAGAACTACAATGGTAAATGGCAAGGAATACCTTTTCTTTTCAGGTTATTCGTACCTCGGAATTGGCCACCATCCCGGCTACGTTTCGCTTGTAGAGGACGGCATGCGTAAGTATGGCTTACTACATCCATCATCCCGGCTCTCGAATACCCGCCTTGATTTGTACGACGCCCTCGAGGGACAGTTGTCGTGGCTTACCGGCAGTGAAGAAACAGTCACGTTTTCTTCAGGCTTTCTTGCTGGCAAAGCGATCGTTGAACTTCTCGCAAAAGATACTAAAAACTGCTTTGTTGCACCCGACACACATCCCGCTATACAGAACGGCAGTCCGCCGCTTAAAAAACATTGGAAAAAGGAATTGGTGCAGGCAATCAATGAGTCCGACGACAAGTACTTCCTGCTTCTCGCCGATTCGGTGAACCCGCTTAGGGCAAGCGTTCTCGACTTCTCTTTTCTCAGCAGTATCAACCCTGAAAAGCGGATGACCTGTATTATCGACGACTCGCATGGTATTGGTTGTCTCGGCCCTGGAGGCGAAGGCATTTCGCACAGCTTACCGCGGCTGCCAAATGTTGAATTTGTGTTAAGCTACTCACTTTCGAAAGCCCTGCACATTAATGGCGGCGCGGTAAGCTGTAGTCACGCTACAGCAGCCTTGTTAAGGCAGTCACCATACTTTACGAGTTCTACCCCCATTGCACCCCCTGCCGTATATGCGTACCTGAAAGGGCAACACATATACTTCGAACAATTGCGCAAGCTAAAGGACAACATCGAATTGTTTAGCACTTTACTCAGGGAAGTTCCGGGCATTATCAACCACCCCGCGCTTCCAATCTTCTTATTAAAGAAAAGCCTGCCACAACCAGCACTCGACTCACACCGGCTGTTGATTTCCTCTTTTTCTTACCCAGATCCGTCCGGCACTCCGATCAACCGGCTTGTGGTTAATGCACTGCATACCGAATCAGACCTTCGACGTGCCGCCTGGATACTGCAGGAACTATTGCGATAAGGGTCAACGAACTTCAGCCAATATCCTACGCATAAAACTTCCGGTTGCTGCGACCGCAAGCCGATCTTTACCTGTGAATGGCATTGAAGCCGATAAAACCGGCTATATTACATACTCACAAGCCGGCTGACAGACTGCCGGCAGGTGGTTGGAGGCAATTCACGTACATAATGTTATTGTTTTCACGTTTTTGGTTTGGAATTTGTGCTCCGCACGCCGTTTCGTTATTTTTACAAAAATTCAAATCACTACTCACCTGAAGAAATTTCTTAAGATAACGGCCCGGATTATCCTGAGTATTCTTGGACTCTTATTACTGGTTTGGATCCTTGTCCAAACTGAGGTGGTACAAAACTGGATCGTTGGCAAAGTCACCCGGAAACTTTCAAAGGAACTGGAAACGCAGGTAAGTATAAAGCATGTAAGTTTTGCTTTTTTCAATCGTATGAACCTGGAGGGCACCCTGGTGAAGGATCAGCAGCGTGACACCCTGTTGTATGCCGATCAACTTAAGGTGAGAATAACCGACTGGTTCTTTTTACAGGATACGGTTGTTTTGAAGTTTGCCGGTCTGCAGGATGCACAGATACACCTCAGCCGCAAAGATTCTACCTGGAACTACGATTTCCTCGTCGATTATTTCTCCTCTTCTTCCCCGCGAAAGAAAAAGAAAAAAGGTCGCGCTTTAAAATTCGATCTGAAGGTTCTCGACTTTAAGAATGTATCAGTTGTGCAGGATGACCGCTGGATCGGCCAGAAAATGGAGGTAAAACTTGGTAGCCTGCAGCTGGATGCGGAGAATTTCAACATGGAAAAAAGTTCTATTGCCATCAATGAACTCGACCTCGATAAGCCTTTTATTTCGATCCTGAATTTTGATGGGCTTCGCCCCGACAGCCTTAAACGTAAACCTGCGGCTGCTAAAGCTGAATACTATTTCAATCCGGGGGATCTCCGACTTACCATTGGTAAACTTAAGATCAGGAACGGTAGCTTTTATAACGAACAAAGAACAGACAGGGCCGCCTACGAGCACTTCGACGCTCTCCACCTCCGGTTCGAAAAGTTAAACGGAAGCTTTAGTAACGTAAGCTTTATAAAGGACACCATCCGCGCGCGCGTGGAGCTTTCGGGCAGAGAACGCAGCGGATTCGACGTTAGAAAGCTTAAAGCACAATTCAGGCTGACACCGGAGATCATGGAGTTTGCAAACCTGGACCTGATAACCCCGAAAAGCCATTTACAAAATTACTTTGCTATGAGCTTCTCCAATTTCAACACCGATTTTGGAGACTTCATGAACAAGGTAACGATGCATGCACGCTTTTCGAGAACCGAGATCGATAGCGACGACCTTGCTTTTTTTGCGCCGGCCGCAAAGGCCTGGAATAAAAGAATAAGCGTTTCGGGCATTGGTACCGGCACAGTGGCAAACCTAAGTGTTCAAAAGCTTCTTGTAAATGCCGGAAGTAATACAACGTTAAGCGGTAACGTTAAGATCGTTGGTTTGCCCGACATTAATACCAGCCGCATCAGCTTTACCGGCGGTAGCCTGCGGACAACATATAACGACGTTGTACTCTTTGTACCAGAGGTTGCCAAAGTTACATCGCCTTCTCTGCCCAGTCTCGGTACGGTACAGTTCAGGGGTGAGTTTAACGGGACTATCTCGAAGTTCACCACTGCCGGTACGTTCAGCACATCGCTTGGCGGCGTTACTACGAACCTCAGGATGGAACTGCCCGACAGAGGCTCCCCTGTTTACAACGGAAGGCTGGTTACAAAACAGTTTAACCTGGGCAAATTCCTGCAGTCACCCGACCTCGGTCGCGTATCCTTTGATGGCACGGTCAGCGGAACGGGATTAAACATAAACACACTGCGCACAAACCTAACCGGGAATATACAGCAGCTCGAATTTAATAATTACAATTACAAGAATATTGCTGTTGAGGGTGTATTTCAACGCAAACAATTTGACGGCACACTGAAGGTTGACGACGAGAACCTCGACATCACGACAACAGTAAAAATAGACCTGCGCAACAGCCAGCCCCTGTTTAACGTGCTTCGCGACCTCGATAAAACCAACCTCCAAAACCACCATTTTACAAACGAACCATTTGAGCTTAGCGGACATTTCGACCTTGACTTTACCGGCCGGAACATTGACCAGTTTCTTGGTTCGGTTAAAATCTTTAATGCCACCTTTCTTCACGACAGTACCCGGTTGAACCTGGACTCGTTAAGCTTACAATCCCGCCTTGAGGGTAGCCAGCGAATGCTTTCATTAAACAGCAACGAGTTCGACGCCAGCGTACAAGGGGAGTACAGTATTCTTGACCTGCCAAATAGCTTCCA
>JASLBT010000170.1 GCA_030146445.1 Segetibacter sp.
GCCGGTGTGGAAAGGTATATTAATACCCCCGTTAAAAGGTATTCATCGGGTATGTATGTGCGCCTTGCTTTTGCAGTTGCGGCACACCTTGAATCTGAAATTTTGATTGTAGATGAGGTACTCGCTGTTGGCGACTCTGAATTTCAAAAGAAGTGCCTCGGTAAAATGGGGGATGTTAGTAAAGGAGAGGGAAGAACAGTACTTTTCGTCAGTCACCAGATGGGATCTATCGCACAGCTTTGTGAAAAAGCCATCCTGTTAAACAAAGGGCAGGTGGTGGCCTACAACAAAACCACTGAAGTAATAGAAAGTTATTTGTCTCTTGGGAGAACATTGTCCAATAAGTACAAGTGTTCACCAGAAAAGGAATTGCAGGACTATTATTTCGAGGAACTGTACACCGTAAATGACCGCGACGAAGAAACCGACCAGTTCGGCTTTAATGAAACCATTACGGTGGTGATGAGGATCGTTGCAAAACAAAGGTATGCAAACGTTCTGCTGGGGCTTAACCTGCAAAACAACCTTGGCGGTTTTGTTGCCTCAACGGTTAATGAATTTGAATACCATAAGGAAACCGGAAACTACCATTATGATTTCCGGGTGTCCATGCCAAGCGGTATAATAGCACCAAATACCTATGCGTTTCGCTTTGCGATCTTTTCCGACGGCGGAAAAATATATGACATGCTCGAAGCCGAATGTCAGCTCAAAATCAATGATACTGGTACTAGTCTTTCCCGTTATGAAGGGCTCGACTATGGTAATGTTATCCTGAACTTTGAGTGGGAAAAGCTTAATTAAGGCACTTTTTGAATTTTCAATAGGCGCTTACACAAAAGCACGGGGCAACGCTGCTAACGATAACAGCCTTACTTCGTTGTTAAATACATCATCAGCAAATAAGAATTTTAAATGACTTTTAGAACAGTAGCAAAGAAACTTTTCCGGCTTGTTTTCCCCGGTGAAAAACCAATTGACTACTCAAAAATGCCTAATGTTTCCATAGGAAAGAATACAGAGTTTCTTGGAAGTATAGACATGTCACGGGCGCCAAATTCAAGGGTGATCATTGGCGACGATTGTATGATTGGCTGTGCGATAAATTTAGAAACAGACAACGCTGTACTGGAGATCGGAAATAATGTATTTATTGGTGGGGGATCTAAGATCCAGGTGACCAGTACCATAACCATCGAATCCGATATCCTGATATCTACTGATTGTATGATCCAGGATAGCGATAATCACCACGTTGATTTCAACATCAGGAAAAAAGACCTTGCTGAGTGGCGTCGGGGTTACCACGACTGGACAACTCATCCAAGTGTGCCGATTAAGATTTGTCATGGAGCGTGGATAGGCGCCAGGGTTATCATACTTAAGGGCACAACGATCGGGGAAAAAGCAATTGTCGGAGCAGGAAGTGTTGTTACCAAAGATGTTGCCCCTTATACTATTGCAGCAGGTAATCCTGCAAAGATGATAAAGGCAATAGCCGGCAACGAAGTCACAACGTAGTTACAATCTACCGGATTATATTCAATTTTATAGCCGTTACCGCTAGCGGCGGATATACTTAGCGCAACTGATTACTAATTTTTAGCTTTTATGATTATAGATCTTTATCGAAAGACAAAATGGTTTTTACAGAATTACAAAGACGTCGGTTATGGAAATAAGTTGGTTCCAAAAACTGCAACAATGGTTATCGACGGGTATTTCAATGGCGAAGTTACTTACGCCACCGACAATCTGGTAACAACCAACAATTGTGATTTCATCAAAGATCCACGATTTGCAAAAGCTTACCAGGCCGCTGCAGATACGAACCCATGGAGTGGTTTCACTTTACAGTGGAGAGTATATATCGTTTGTTGGTTTGCTGAACATGTTAAGAAACTCGAAGGCGACTTTGTTGAGTGTGGTGTAAACACAGGGGCATATTCCAGGGCGATCATCGACTACATCGATTTTGGAAACCTGAATAAGAAGTTCTACTTGCTTGATACCTACGAAGGATTAGTAAAAGAACAGATATCCGAAGCAGAGAAAAAAGAAGGCTTAGACACCATTTATCTGGATAACTATCGCGACGTTTACAACGACGTAGTGAAGACTTTCGCGCCATTTAAAAACGTTCAAATTGTGCGGGGTGCAGTTCCACACACGTTGCCGGAAGTTACCTCTGAAAAGATTTGTTATCTGTCGATTGATATGAATGTGACGGAACCCGAAATTGCGGCAGTAAACCATTTTTGGGATCGTATTGTTCCTGGTGGAGTAGTCATCCTCGATGATTACGGCTTCCCGGCTCACATCAACCAGAAACTAGCTTTCGATCAACTCGCAAAAGAAAGAAATACACAAATTCTCTCACTACCAACCGGGCAGGGGATCATTATCAAGCCATGAGAATTCTAGTCCTGGGATCTGAGGGATTTATTGGAAGTAATGCAGTAAGGTATTTCGAGGCGAAAGGATATACCGTTTTCAAAGCCGATATTATCATCAAGGAAGAGCCTGGCTACACCATTATCAATCCTGAACACAGTGATTTCACTAGCTTGTTCCTCGGTAAGCAGCTCGACGCCTGCATAAATGCAACTGGTTCGGCAAACGTACAATTCTCATTCACAAACCCCGCACTCGATTATAGCCTTAATGTTGCCAATGTATACCTGTTGCTCGACGCAATACGCAGGTATGGTGAAGGATGTAAATTTATCAATCTTTCGAGCGCGGCTGTTTATGGCAATCCAAGTGTTCTGCCAATCTCGGAGGAGGTTTCCTGTGCGCCATTATCTCCCTATGGCCTTCATAAACTCTACAGTGAACACATTTGTAAAGAATTCACCGACCATTTTGCCGTACCAACAATTTGCCTCCGCATATTTTCAGCGTATGGTGAAGGACTGAAGAAACAATTGTTCTGGGATCTCTATAAAAAGCTTAGCGCGCCGGTTAAAAGTGTGCAATTGTTTGGAACGGGCGATGAGTCGAGGGATTTCATATACATCGGTGATCTTGTTCGGGCACTGGAAAGTATTCTTTTACACGCCAACTTTAATGGAAAAGCAATCAACGTAGCCAGTGGCAGGGAAACGCGTATCAGCGAAGTAGTACAACTGTTTAAAACCCTCCTGAATTCTGAAATAGAAATCAGGTTCAGCGGCGAAAATAAGATTGGCGACCCCGTTAATTGGAGAGCTGACATCAGTATGCTGGCTAGCTTAGGCTTTAATGCAACAACAGAAATAGATACCGGGTTAAAAAATTACATTGAATGGGTAAAAGGAAAAGAATAGCCACGCTTCTGAGCAGCTATTCTTCAGCAACGGGTGTTACAATTTACTTAATTAACCTCATTAAACATTTCAACGCGTTTGAAGATGAAAGGAAGCCGGAACTGATCGTATTCTACAGCAACGACTCCCCGATTGATGATGTAAAGAAAATTGGATATCCGTACATCGAGTACATAAACTCCGATAAGCAGCAATTTATCTTATGGCGAATAGTTAAGAAGCTGACCAGGGTGATTTTAAGAAAAGAAATCAACAATTACGTAAAAGCGGATTTCGTTTACCCTGCACTTGAAACGCCAAAGTTTTCCCTGATCAAAACCAAGATTTTTTGGAAAGAGGATTTCCAGGAATGTTATCTGCCGGAAAACTTTACAAAAGAGGATATCGCTTACACTGAGAGCTTTTTCAAACTGCTAGCCGACAACCCGGAATATCACCTGGTATTAAGCAGCGAGTCTTCAAGAAACGATTTGATCAAGTTTTACGGGAGCATTCGCAATCCGATACATATCCTTCGCTTTGTTTCATTGGTTCCCAAATTGCAGGCCGATAAGGTTCCGGCATTAATGAAACAATACAATATCAGTTGCCGGTATTTCATTGTTTGTAACCAGTTCTGGCCCCATAAAAATCATATCACCGTCATCGAGTCTGTGGCAAGATTGCAGCGTGAAGGCTTTAAAGATTTCAAGGTGATTTTTACGGGCAAAACATCCTCCCACCGTAATCAGGAATACTTTCCAAGTTTGCAAAAGCGGATGGATGAACTCGGAATCGCAGACCATTTTGTCGTTACCGGATTTTTAGATCGCGAGGACCAGCTATTGATGATGCAAAATGCAATAGCGGTCATTCAACCGTCGTTATTTGAAGGGTGGAGCACGGTAATTGAAGATGCCAAGGCATTGAATAAGTATGTGCTGGCCGCCGATCTTGATGTGAACATGGAACAGATGACCGAAAATGTTTCATTTTTCGGCCGGCTCAATGCTGATGAACTTGCGATGCAGATGAAAAAAGTACTAACCGATCCACCTGTGGTAAAGGAGAAAGATTACAGGCAAAATATCCAAAAGTTCCGGAACGACCTGGCGGACCTGTTTCAGCTATCATGAAGATTTTATTTGTTGCCTTGCCGTATAGCATTCACACGGCGAGATGGATTTCGCAGCTAAACAGGAATGGTTTTGATGTGCACATTTTTTCTTCGATGGCCGGGCACGACTTGCATGACGCTATCGAAGGCGTTACTTTTCACGAGAATTTTTTCGAACGCACAAAGCCGTCCAGGAGTCAGAACACCTATTCAAGCATTGCTTTACCGGAACTTTCATTCTTAACGGCACCAGTTGCAAAAAAGATCCTGCGGAAAACGTTATCGCTTGCCGGGCTTACTGAGTCGAGAGCGCTGATGCTAAAACAGGTGATTGAGAAAATAAAGCCGGACATCATTCATTCGCTTGAATCACAACATGCCGGTTACCTGGTTAGCGAAGTTAAGCACATGAGTACCGCAGATTTTCCGGTATGGATTCATTCAAACTGGGGGATTGATCTACACTTTTTTGGCCGCCTCGAAAAACACGTACCACTAATTACAAAGATGCTTTCAAAGGTGGATGTGTTTATCGCGGAAGGAAAACGAGACGAGGTACTTGCACGGAAGTTTGGGTTTTCGGGAACATCCTTTACCTTTCCGAGCGTTGGCGGCGGCTTCAATGTGCCTCCGGTTCCAAACGTAAAACCTTCCTTAAGGCGTAAGATCCTGGTAAAGGGAACGCAGGACCTTGTAAGAAGAAACCTGGTAGCAATAAGAGCATTGGAGAGATGTATAGATGTACTTGCTGATTACGAGATCGTACTTTACAGCTCAAACGAGATAACGCAGGCAGCTTCCGAGCTCTTCTACCACAACACCGGCAAAAAGATTACCATTCTTCATGAAGTCTCCCAGCTTCAGATGTTGGAACTTAATGGCACCGCGATACTGAACATCTGCGTTAACATGAGTGACGGCGTGCCCAATGCGATGTTAGAGGCAATGATGATGGGAGCTTTTCCAATCCAGTCCGATACATCCCTCGCCGACGAATGGGTCGAGAACGGGAAAACGGGCATGATTGTACCACCGGAAGATCCGGATGTGATTGAAAGGGCGATCAGGATGGCGTTGTCGAATCCCAATATTCTTGACAATGCTGCAACAATCAATCGTCAGGCGATAATAGAAAGGCTCGACTATAACAACACTCATAATGCAGTGGTGAAAATGTATAGCGACCAGGTTGTAAACCGCGAGAGGCATATTCGAACATACAGGAACAAACAAAATTGATATAAAGCGCAGTAAATGAAAATTAATATTGTAAAACCCTTTTTGCCCACATTATCTGAGTTCCAGGGTGAATTTGAAAAATGTTTACAAAGCGGGCTGGTTACCAACAACTCCCCTTATGTAAGGCTTTTCGAAGAAAAGCTGCAGGAGTTTTTCGGAAGCAAGATAAAGCCCTCCGTTAATTGTAACGGGGAAATGTCTTTGTATCACCTGATCCAGGCATGGAAGTACAAGATGGGTGTTGATGCTCACGATTCGTTTGAAGTCCTGGTGCCTTCTTTCACCTTTACGGGTACAATCAACGCTTTGGTGATGAATAACCTGAAGCCAGTATTCTGTGATGTTGACCAGTCCCTGGTACTCGACATCAATAAATGCCAGGTTGATTCACCGGACATCAGAATGATCGTTTCAGTAGGAGCATACGGCAACCTAACCGACCTTGAAAAACTCGGCGAATTTGCGCAACAGCATAACCTCGTGACCATTCTGGATAATGCACCGGCATTTGGCTCTAAGTTCAAGAATAAGTATCCGTGGGAATATGGCTTCAGCGAAATGATCAGCTTCCATGCAACCAAGATATTTAATTCAATGGAAGGCGGTGCTAACATTGTTACCGATCCTGAGATTGCAGAATACCTGTTGCGCCTCCGTGATTTTGGTCAATATGAAAAAGTGAGAGGCGACGTAGATATGCCGGGACTTAATTCAAAGATGCTGGAAGTTGCTGCTCTGGTCGGCCTCAAAAACCTTGAGAAAGTCGACTTCATTCTCAATAGCCGCTTCAAAAACATTGAAGCCTATAAGACGTTCTTTAGTGAGCTCGAAAGTAAAGAGCTGCTGAAGACAATGCGCGTTGATGAGGATGTATTGTGTACCTATCTGTATTTCCCATTGATCCTAAACGAAGAAGCTACAGACTTCGTCAACTATATGCAGGAGCATGATATTGCCGTAAGAAGGTACTATACAGCCAATCACGACCTTAAGTATTATAAGGGCCGGTATCGCAACCAGGACCTAAGCTATACTGACCAGATCAAGAACAACATTGTTTCCCTTCCTATTCATACCGTTATGAGTAACGAAGAACTGGAATACCTATTTTCAACAGTTAAATCGTATTTTATTAAGTAATGAAAAAAGTTATCGTAACAGGTGCCGGTGGGTACGTAGGCATACCATTGTGCCAGGCATTATTATCCAAAGATTACCAGGTAATTGCTTTGGACAGGTATTTTTTTGGCACAGATAAGCTTACATCTATCAGCAGCCATCCTAATCTTACCGTGGTAAGAGAAGATATCCGTTACTGCGACACGGCCATTTTCAAAGACGCATATGCGGTTTTCGACCTTGCCGGTCTGAGTAATGACGCAACGGCTGAGATCGATCCGGCATTAACGGTATCCATCAACTACAAAGGCTCTGAGAGGTTCGCAAGAGAAGCTAAGAAAGGTGGTGTACAAAGGTATATTTACGCCAGCTCAGCAAGTGTATATGGAGCAGGTGCAAAAGGATCGCTAAGAGAAACCGATCCACTTTCGCCGCAAACGGAGTATGCAAAAAGTAAAGTGGCAATTGAAACTGTTTTGCACGAGTTGGCAGATGACAACTTCTCTCCCGTAATGATGCGGAACGCAACAATCTTCGGGCTTGCCCCACGTATGCGTTTTGACCTTGCCATCAACATCATGACTTTGCGTGCCTGGAAAGAACGCGTGATCTACATCATGGGTGGAGGTGAGCAGTGGCGGCCATTCGTACATGTTAACGATGTCGTTCGTGCATTTATGCTCATGCTCGACTCTCCAAAAGAGCTGATACACGACCAAATCTTCAACGTAGGAAGTTCAGAGTTGAATTACCAGATCAAACAACTCGCGCAGTTCGTGATTGATGTAATTCCAAACGTTGTCATTCACACGATTCCTGATGATCCCGATAAGCGTACATACAATGTAAACTTTGAAAAGATTCAAAGCGTTTTGAACTATCGCACCACCATCCAGATACATGAGGGGATTGTTGAAATCAAACAGGCTCTTGAGAAAGGCTTGCTCAACGGAGACGATCCAACGTGTTACACCCTGCAATGGTACAATTCCCTGATCACCTGGCATAACCGGATCAAAGAGTTGTCTTACAACAATACAATCCTTTAGTTTAACGCTAAAGCGGCAAGTACATAGCCGTCTGCCCGTCCGCACGCTTTAGCCCGGACGGGCAGCGGTGATGGTACCAGATCATACAATACATCCCGGCTATTTAATGAGTGAACAGCAATTAGCTATTATTGGTGGAGGGCGACATGCGCTTGAAACCTGTTACTTTCTTGAAGACCTTGGTTTAAAACATCGCCTGGCCGCATTTATACAGGATGAGGCTGAAGAAGGAAAACAGATGATGGGTGTTCCGGTTTTGTCGGCAGCAGATGTCATCAACCGTTATCGCCACTCCGGGGAACTCTTGTTGCTCGGTTGTATCGGCAGCATCAACGACAACAAAAGACTTGCAGAAAGGTTTAAGGCCGAAGGATTTGGCTTTTTTAATGCAATCAATAACTCAGTCTGTTTAAACAGGCAAAAGTTCATTGGTACGGGTGTAACTGTAGCTCCCGGAAGCATACTTACCGCAAACGTAAGTTTGGGTGATCATTGTATCATCAACATAGGCTGTACCATCAGCCACGACGTACAGATTGGTAACTACGTTAATATTTCACCTGGTGTACACCTGGCCGGAAATGTACGGATCGAAGACGAAGTTTTTGTGGGAGTTGGTGCGAACTTTCTCCCTAAGGTAGTCGTGGGCAAAGGAGCAATCGTCGCAGCAGGCGCCTGTGTCACCCGCGATGTTCTGCCATATAGCATGGTCGCGGGAGTGCCCGCAGTTACAAAAAAGATGTTGCGCTAATCAGATTTAAATGCCCGAAACAATTAGAGATACTTATCCATACTGGCTTAAAAGAACCTTTAGATTTTTCAACTACCGCGATGAACGTAAACGTTTTTTCAGGGAGATTGGAATAAAGAGAGAACAGGACCAGCTCATTAAAAAGTACAACAAAGAAGCTGAAAACCTGGTCATATTCCTGGTGCCGGGCGCTGATAGAAAGACAGGCCGGGACACAATCTCAGGTGGAGTAACATCACTGGTTTCGTTGTGCGAAGAAAGTGCGAAGCTGTCTAAGACGATGAATGCCGAAGTGTTGATGACGGTATTCCCAAGAGAGTTTCTGTTGCTCAAACACCAGAACTTCGAGAACAATGTAGACGTATTCAGGTTCGAGCAATTGCCAACTTATTTTACAAAGCTCAAGAGCGTACTCATACACATTCCTGAGTTCCTCGTTGCACATTTTGAGGAAAATTTGTTAGAGAGTGAGTTAAAATGGCTGGTGAGTATTCCCAAGGTGCACATCAACGTGATCAACGCGAATATTCTATTGATGCCTTCTGAACACGTTGTAAAACAACTCGAGTCTGTCGCCACGAAGATTACAATTACTGCGGCACATACAAAATATTGCACACAGTATTATCGCGATATCTACGGTGTGCCTATTCATAAGTTTTCCGCATGGATCAGCCCGGAGCAATACGTGTTTGTGCCATACGAGGAAAAAGAAGACATCATAGTTATATCGCCTGATCAGAACGAAAACAAAGCCATTATACTCAGCAAGCTCGGTGAAACTAACCTCCAGCTAAAGATTCTTGAAAACCTTACTTATAAAGATTTCAAGGAATTAGTGGGTCGCGCCAAATGGGCGCTTACATTCGGAGAAGGCCTCGATGGTTATATACTCGAACCCATTTTTAGCGGAACTGTCGCCTTCGCTGTTTATAACGAAGATTTTTTTACCCCGGATTTCGAGCATACCAACGGTATTTACCCCAGCTATGAGGAAATGCTGGAAAAGATTGTCCCGGATATCCGTAAACTTGATAATCCCGTTTCGTACAAAGCTTTTCAAAAAGAACAATTTGACCTTTGTGCGAAGCACTACAACTACGAAACGTATCAGCGGAACATCCGTTTGTTTTATGAAGAAAAATATTCTTTTAAATAACAATGGTTCCCCCGTTAGTTACAGTTATCACCGTCACTTATAACTCCTCTTTATATGTGCGTGATACGATAGAGAGTGTACTATCGCAAACGCATTCCCACCTTCAGTACGTTATTGCGGATGATTGTTCCAGGGACGACACCTGGGATATTATCACTCAATACAACGATCCACGCATCACTGCATACAGGAACGAAGCTAACCTCGGAGAATATCCAAACAGGAATAAGGCGATTTCCTACGCGACCGGCGAATACCTCATATTTATTGATGGCGACGACGTAATCTATCCCCACGGTATTGCTTTTTTTGTAAACATGATGCAGCAGTTTCCAGGCGTAGCGCTGGCAATTCAAAAGGAGTATACAAACAATGTGTTATATCCTGCCTTGCTATATCCTGAAGACTCAGTTAGAAACTATTTCTTTGGAAAAGAAAATTTATTGTCCTCCAGTTTTGCGTCTGATTTTTACAGAACCGAGGCAATAAAAGAAGCAGGCTTGCTTCCCGAAAAATATGCAGGTGGTGATAACCTGATCAGGTTGAAGGTTGCTATGAAGAAGCCGGTCTTGCTGGTTGCCGGATGGGTAAGCTGGCCAAGAGAAACTCCGGGACAGGCGTCATCACGAATGAGTCTCGAAACACAGTACCTCGAACACTTACGGATAACTTCTGAACTCGAACAGTCAAATGATCCCCGACTCATTCAGCCTTCCTTATGGAGAAGCATAAATAGGAACAACAGGCGCTCCCTTGCACGATTTATCCTTCGAACAATTGCCAAAGGCGATTTCAAGCTTGCAAATCGTTTACGTATCAAAGGAAATTTCACCTGGAGGGAATTGTACAAAACGGCAATGTTTAAAAGGGAGAACCTCGATTTCTTAGCAGGGTATACTCCCGCAGAACCATTCAAGCGTGGCTTTTTAAATCGTGTTGGAAAGGAGAGTGGCGCCTCATCAGGGCTCACGGAAGTTGCCGGCAATCTCAATAACGGCTTTTAACACCGAGGTTCACGAAACCGGGTCTTGTAAGCGATACCGTACTGTAAAACCGACACTATCTTCAAACGACCAGTTGCACTTAGAGCAGCATAGAGTAACCCGGCCCGCTTGTTTGTAATAATTAAAGGGCTGCAGGTTTTATTTTTTAGAGTTATGTGTGGAATTAGTATTCTGGTTAATAAAGAAAATGTAGAAGTACCCAGCGGCCTTATTAAGGGAATGAACGATAAGGTCAGCCACCGTGGTCCCGACGGCGAAGGCTATTTCATCGGGCCAAACTTTGCTTTCGGCCACCGTCGCTTGTCCATCATCGACCTGTCGAACGGCGGCGATCAGCCTATGCAAAAAGGTGACGATTGGCTGGTGTTTAATGGCATGATCTACAACTACATCGAACTCAGAGACGAACTTGCCGCCCTTGGCCATCAATTTAATTCGCATTCCGATACCGAGGTACTTCTCGCCGCATGTTGCCAATGGGGCTTAAAGGCGTTTGATCGACTAAACGGAATGTGGGCGTTTGCCTGGTACAGGCAAGCCGCGAACGACATAATTTTCTGCAGGGACCGCTTTGGTATCAAGCCACTGTTTTATTCGGCTCCTGACGGTTTTTTCTGTGCAGGCTCTGAAATCAAGCAGTTTTATGCTGTGCCCGGATTTAAATCCACGTTGAATAAAAAAGCTGCCGTTAATTTTCTTTCACACGGTTACCTCAATTACGCTGATGACACCTTTTTTGCCGGCGTATATGAGTTGCGCGCAGGACACTACCTGCATTATAAGCTGAGCACCCACGAGTATTCGGTTCATCAATGGTACAGCCTCGACAAAGCCGCGCCGCCAATTTCCGTATCTTGGGCCGAAGCAAAACAGCAGGTACGCTCGCTCTTTAACGACAGTTTAAAAATTCGCTTACGCGCCGACGTGAAACTGGGGAGCTGCCTTTCAGGTGGCCTCGACAGCAGTTCGATAGTTTCGAATGTTTATGCTCAAAAACTCGGGCCAACCGACTTTGTAACCATTACAAGTTGTTATAAGCAACAGGAGTACGATGAACAACGTTTCAGCGATCTCGTGTCTGCTGCAACCGGGTTCAGGGCGATCAAAACATTTCCGCGGTTGCAGAATATGCTGGAGCAAGGGGAACTGGACGAAATGATCTTCCACCAGGAACAGCCACTCAATTCTGCCTCAAATTATTCGGAGCACGAGGTTTTTAAAACCGCGAGGTTAAACAAGCTGAAGGTTATGCTCGATGGTCAGGGCGCAGACGAGTACATATGCGGCTACAACGAGTTCTATATCGCCTACCTCAGCGAGCTGGTCCAAAGCGGACGCATGCACAAACTGTGGCGGGCTTTTAAAACAAAATCGGGTCATCAAAAAACTAGCCTTGCAAGTTACATAAACAACTACCTGCGAACTGTTGTGTTATACCCGATTTTGCCGGCGGTCAAGAATATATTGCGGCGGGATAATTATCCATGGCTTAGCGGCCAGTGGAAAACGCTTGCTGCTAAAAACCTGGTAAGTTTCTCCGGCAGCAACATAAGGTCACTATCTCTTTGCGAGATGGTACATACCAGCCTGCCGATGCAATTGCATTCTGAGGATCGCAACTCAATGAAACACGCTGTTGAGTCAAGGCTTCCCTTCCTCGATCACAGGCTTGTCGAATACATACTTTCATTACCATCGAAGTTTAAAATAGCGAACGGGTATTCTAAATACATCATCCGTGAAACACTCGACGAGATCCCGCAGCCAATCCGGGATCGAAAAGATAAAATGGGCTTTGTTGCTCCGGATGAATTATGGTTCCGCGAAAATCATGAACAAATACGTGATGAGTTGAAAGATGCAGTTTCTACTACGGGTATCTTTTCAGAAAACCTGCTCCACCGTTTTGATCAGTTTATCGAACATAAACTCGGTTTTGAACCGCTTTACTTTCGGGCGATTACGCTCAACCGGTTAATAAAGATTTTTGGCTTAAACAGCTGATTGAATAGCTAAACGATTGTTCTATTGAATATTGTTATTGTTGATTACGGAATAGGCAATGTAGCGTCGATCCAGAACATGTTGAAAAAAGTGGGCATCGATTCACACGTTTCCGGTTCGCGGGCCGACCTCGAAGCTGCCGATAAGATTATTCTTGCCGGCGTTGGTGCTTTCGACACCTGTATGCAGAATTTGCAGCGCTCGGGATTACGCGACATATTGGATGCTAAAGTAAAAATACAGAAGACTCCCGTACTCGGTATTTGCGTCGGAATGCAAATGCTTACCAATGAGAGTGAGGAAGGAGCATCGCCGGGGCTCGGCTGGATACACGGCCGCGTCGTAAAGTTTAGCCCAGCGAAAATGGCGATGCCTGAAAAGATTCCGCATATGGGCTGGAGCGAGGTTAAACAGGCGAAAGATTGCGGCCTTATAAGCGATTTGCCCAACGACTCGCGCTTTTACTTTGCACATTCCTATCATGCGGAAGTAGAAGACGCAAACGACGTTTTGTTGTGGACAGAATATGGCTATCGTTTCGCGGCAGCGGTTGCGCATGAGAACATTTTTGGTGTACAGTTTCACCCCGAAAAGAGTCATCGGTATGGCATGCAGTTACTTCAGAACTTTGCGAAACACCTTTAAAGAATCTATTCATATATGGGGGCGTGCCCCCCAACTTGGGTTGGGGGTCCGGCTTTTCGTTCCAAGTCCTCGTCCCCCGGGGGCCTGCGGGCTTTCCACTTCAATCCTCACGCAGCTCCCGAGCCGTCATTAACATACCACGATGAGGAGAATAAGGGTTATTCCAACTTTGTTGATTCAAAATGGCGGCCTGGTGAAATCCGTCAGGTTTCAGCAGCACCGCTACGTCGGAGACCCGATAAACGCAGTAAAGATCTTTAATGATAAGGAAGTCGACGAACTGGTGTTGCTCGACATATCGGCAACTGCTGAGAAGCGACCACCCGACATTGAGTTTATCAGCCAGATTGCTTCCGAAGCCTTCATGCCCTTGTCGTATGGCGGCGGAGTAACCAAGTCGGCCCAGGTGCAACAGCTAATTTCGGCCGGTATAGAAAAAGTCATCATCAATACCATTGCTCATACACATCCTGAAGTTATTTCAGAAGGGGCAAAGCTGGTAGGTAGTCAAAGTGTGGTGGTGTCAATAGACGTGAAAAAAACTTTTTGGGGTAAACAGAAAGTCTTCGTAAGTAACGGAACAGAAAATACCAATGTAAACCCGGTAGACTATGCACGCAGAATGGAAGATTTAGGTGCGGGCGAGTTACTGTTGAATTCAGTGGAAAAAGACGGCACTTTTTCCGGCTACGACATAGAACTCATCCGTGCAGTTTCTGCCGCGGTAAACATCCCTGTTATCACGATAGGTGGGGCGGCAGACATCAGTGACTTTGAAAAAGCCGTTAAAGTAGGAGCGTCTGCCGTTGCTGCCGGCAGCATGTTTGTTTTTCAGCGGCCACACCGCGCAGTACTCATCAGTTATCCATCTCAAACACAATTAACCGAGCAGTTGTTTTCTAATATCTAGTTTAATGGTCCTTAACCAAAACGATCCTCAATATCGCCAATGTACGCTAACAGTTATGGATAACATAGCTGACGGAGATATCTCATTTGATGAAAATGGCGTATGCAATTATTACCATGAATACAAAGCTGCAGAAAAGGAGCAGGTGATAACGGGTAAACAGGGCGAAGAAAAGCTTAACGCTCTTGTCAGTAAGATGAAAGCCGTTGGAAAGGGGAAAGCTTACGACTGTCTGATTGGTTTAAGTGGCGGGGTCGATAGCACGTATGTCGCCTACCTCGTAAAACAGTTCGGTCTGAGGCCCTTAGCAGTCCACCTCGACAATGGATGGGATTCGGAGCCCGCTGTTAAGAACATTGAAAACGTTATCAAGAAGCTCGGCATCGACCTGTACACGATCGTTGTCAACTGGGAAGAATTTAAAGACATTCAACTTGCTTATTTAAAAGCATCGGTAGTGGATATAGAAGTGGTTTCTGACCACGCTATTTTCGCAACAATGTATCGAATTGCAAAGGAGAAAAATATTCCCTACATCATTAGTGGAACAAACATCGTTACCGAGTACATCATGCCTCCTTCGTGGTTGTACACGAAAATGGATTTCAGGAACCTGAAGGACATTTACCGGCGGTATGGAAAGCTCAAGCTTAAAACTTACCCCATTTTTGACTTCAAGCGCCATGTATACTACTCGGCTGTGCTAAAGCTTAACCCCGTTTCGATCTTGAACTATTTGTCTTACAACAAAGCAGAGGTAAAGAAACTCATCCAGGAGAAACTTGAATGGGCCGACTACGGGGGCAAGCACTACGAGTCAATATTTACCAAATTTTACCAGGCTTATATTCTGCCGCAGAAGTTCCATATCGATAAAAGAAAGGCACACCTTTCAACCCTGATCTGTTCAGGGCAAATAACGCGAAAGCAGGCACTCGATGAATTATCCCTTGAGCTTTACCCCGAACGGGACCTGGAGAGCGACAAAGCTTACGTGTTGAAAAAGCTTGGTCTTGGAAAAGCCGAATTCGATACCATCATGAGTATGCCCGTTCAATCGCATCATGATTTTGCAAGCGACCGGCACCTTAAAGAAGGGTTTATGACTTTTTTGAAAAAAACCGAACGATTTCGTCATATGCTTAGAAAAAAGCAACATCCTTAGTTATTTCGAAAACGAGCGGTCGGAATTAGAGCGTGTTACGGCATAAAAAAGATCCTCCGCCCAGGCAGGTAAGAGGAAAAGTAAACCTCGCCATCGAAGTCATCGCCCATCGGTGATTTCTAAAATTTGTTTTCCACCCGATCAGCTACTATTTTGCAGCCCCTTACGGGAACGGAATCGCTGCTTCGATGCGTTCAGGTTAGTGCAGCACTAAATAATGTCCCCGGCAATCGGTCGGAAAAATTGCCTGTTGGTGAGCCGTTTTGTTGTGAATGAAGCTAAGGAGCAACGGTGAAGTTCAACAGTTTGGACCCGTGTTGAAACGAGTTGAACCAACGGGAGACATCTGATCTTACGATTGCAGTTGTCAAAGAAGTTAAAAAGAAGTCTCAGCACAGGCATCCGCTCATCCATGGGGC
>JASLBT010000189.1 GCA_030146445.1 Segetibacter sp.
ACTGGTTGATGACTTAAATAAGCGAAGGGCAAGATAGAATAGGTTTTTAAACGTTGTATATTCCAGGGCGTTTAGTTGAGTTTCGAATTGTTGCCGGAAAATAAGTTGTTGCGGCAAAAGGCCCGCACTGCCGAAGCCATTTGGAAGGGTGTGTCAGACCCTTTTCCAAATGTGGTTGATAATGTCAAAAGGTAGAATTCAAAAAAGGATGGCGCTGGCAGCCTTTGGTTGTTTAGAATGCAAAGTGCAAAATGGAAAATGCGAAATTTAAAAGTCTTATGTCATGCTTTGGTTTTCCCAGTTAGTTCACCATCCGCCGAATAGAATTAATACAAGTAAAAGGGAGTGACACCCGTCCGAACCGGGTTCATCCGGGCGGGCAACGATGTCCATCATGGTACCAATGCTTGCGACCAAAAAAATAATGTATCAGTCGAACTCGCTATCCGGCACAAAGTCCATAATGCTACTCTTAATGCTTAACTACATCATTCATTATTACTTCTTCGCGCTTACCCGCCAGATGGTATTGGACGAGTCGTCACTCACCAGCATCGAACCATCGCGTAAAACTGCTACGCTTACCGGTCTTCCATAAACCTCATTGCTGCCGGTGTCGCTGATGAAGCCAGTTAGGAAGTCCTCCATTTTTCCGGACGGTTTACCATTCGTAAATGGAACAAAAACAACCTTGTACCCCGACAGCACCGATCGGTTCCATGATCCATGTTGGCCAACAAAAGCACCGTTTCGGTATTTGGCGGGAAAAGCATCCTTATCGTAAAAAGCCAGCCCTAGAGAAGCAGTATGCGCACCCATTGAAACATCGGGAGCAATAGTTTTTTGAACCAGGTCCGGCCTTTCGCCTTTGCGACGCGGATCTTCATTTGGTCCGAAATAAGCATATGGCCAGCCATAGAAGGCTCCTGGTTTTACACTCGTCAGGTAGTCGGGCACAAGGTCGTCGCCCAGGTTATCACGCTCGTTAACTGCCGTCCATAAGGTACTCGTCCCAGGTGCCCAGGCCATCCCAACAGGGTTTCTCAGCCCGCTGGCATATACCTTCTCCCCGGTGCCATCAGGATTGATCTCCAAAATATTCGCTCTTCGGATCTCGTTATCGATCCCGTGTTCTGCAACGTTGCTTCCCGAACCCACCGAAACATACAATTTTGAGCCATCCTTGTTCGCAATCACATTTCGGGTCCAGTGATTATTATAGCCACCTGCCGGAAGTTCAAGTATTTTCTTACCAGGGTCGGTAATGCTGGTCTGACCGGTTTTATAAGGATAAAGCATAAGCCCATCGGTGTTGCCGACATAAAACGAATTTTTAAGGACCAGCATACCCAGGTTTTGCTTTAAGCCTGTCATGAATACCGACCTGAATTCTGGCTTGCCATCGAGATCGTTATCGCGAAAGAGTGTAATTCGATTAGCGCTCCGGTTCCCGGTTCTCGACTCGGCAACAAAAATGTCGTTATTCGGGCCCACATATATCCAACGCGGGTTTTCAAGACTGTCGGCGAACTTAGTTACCACAAAGCCGGCCGGTGCAACCGGTGTTTTACCGTTCTTCCATCCAATCACACGTGCACTATTCCTTACTGCAGGGGTGGCAAAGGGCGCTGGTAATTCAACTCCATTAACCACTTGCGACTGCCCGTAAGCGTATGTTGAACCGCCGATCAGGAGGGTAATCAGGAAGACCCAATTTCTTTTCATAAGACTGTTTTGAAGAGTAAGGTGAATTGCCAGTCGGCTATAATCACCTCATGAATATAGTGGAAAACTGATAAAAATCAGGCCATGTGCATGCATTTTCTTCGGGATCAATGGATTGCAAGTACCGTGTGCTGGTGAATTAATTTGGTAACTGACTTGTTTTTTCAAAATCTTTTGGAACAAAGCCCATTCAATCCGTACTTTCAGTATTCGTATGCAAACTCCTGAAAAGATTGCCCTTGCCCTGTTGCTTTTGCTTGGCGCTTCCGTGTCGTTCGAAGCAGGTGCTCGCCAAACTGACTCCACACAACTTTCCGCCAGGCAATCAAAAAAGTGGTTTAAGAAAAAGGCATGGCTCCAAACTGCACCTTTAAAGGGGCATAAAACCATTAACAAAATCGAATTCGCGCGGCAATACCACCTTAACAAAGCGTCGTGGGAAAAGGCTTTTGCCTTCCTGAGCCAACAAAACCTGCAAACCATCGCAAAGGGCAGGCACCCGATCGATGGTGATCTCGTTTATGCATCCGTTACCATCGACTCTTCCAGGAACTTTGAAAAAACCAGCTGGGAGTCGCACCGCAATTACATCGACGTACAGTGTATTATCACCGGAGTGGAGAAAATGGGGGTGGTTCCCGTAACCGACGCCACCGTTACGAAGCCTTATGACGAAAGAAGAGACGTAGCCAACTATTCAGCAACGGGAAAGATTTATACCGGCGAACCTGGCACGTTCTTCATTTTCTTTCCTGGTGACGCCCATCGGCCAAATATTACGCCGGGGGGTAATAAACCCGTAAGAAAAATCGTTCTTAAGGTGAAAGCGGTACCTTGATGGCATTCAAGAACGCAAATCCAAAAATGTGGTTTGCTAAAGCAACAATTCAAATCATTCAGGTGTCCTCTTCCTACTGCGCAGGCTCGCAGCAACCCACAGCCGCCCTCATCATAGAAACGCACAGCTTATAGCAAGAAATTTACGCAAGATCAACGTATTAAACGTTGACCTAAAACGGGTAGAACCGGAGGAAAACAACAGTCACCCTGCACGGAACACATGGTTAGGTTCTGTAATAAAAACCATCAAAAAGCAGGTAGATCATCACCTCGAATCAAGTTGATTTTGGGGATGTTACACGTTGGTTTCCCTCCGAGTAATTTGTTGCCTGTTTAAAATATTCAGCTATTTTTACAACTTAAACAATGCGTTTGATGAAACAATTAACACTGAAACTATCTTCTGCTCTTTTGTTAGCGTTATCTGTGGGGTTTGCCGAAGCTCAGAATCCAAATTCTATCAATGTAGTGACTTCGGCGGTTCCTTTTTTGCGGATATCACCAGATGCGCGTGCCGGCGGAATGGGGGATGTGGGTATCGCAACAACACCGGACGCAAATTCATCGTTTTGGAACCTTGCTAAGACACCATTTGCCGCCAGCCGTACATCACTCACGGCAACATATACGCCCTGGTTAAAAGACCTGGGTCTCAACGACGTTTACCTGGCTTCTTTAGCCGGTTACTATAAACTGGACGACGATCAGGCCATATCTTCTTCTATACGGTATTTCAGCCTGGGCAATATCCAGTTCACCGACTTTGCAGGCAACGATCTTCAGTCATTCAGGCCGCGTGAATTTTCAATCGACTTTGGCTATAGCCGCAGGTTAGGTGAAAAATTAAGTGCTGGTGTTGCGTTGCGTTATATCAATTCAAACCTTGCAGGCGGACAAGCGGTAAACGGAGTTTCTTATAAAGCAGGTAATGCAGTTTCAGGCGATCTTTCGCTGTTCCATTCGGGTGTTGATGAAACCGGTCAGGGCTGGAACTGGGGCGCAACTTTAAGTAACCTCGGCACCAAAATATCGTACACGAGCGACGCTCAACAAAAAGACTATATTCCTGCAAACCTTGGATTAGGTGCTGCTTATACCTCCGTATTTGACGAAACGAGCAAAATTACCTTTGGTGTCGATATTAATAAATTGCTGGTGCCAACACCGCCTTCATTAACCAACGATCCTACGCGCGACGACGCAAACCTGCTCGCTTACCGCAACAAAAGTGTAATCAACAGCTGGTTTAGTTCATTTGGCGACGCCGGCGGTTTTGGCAACGAGTTAAAAGAATACCAGGCTTCGCTTGGTGCAGAGTACACCTACAACGACCAGTTTGCCTTCCGCGCAGGTTACTTCTACGAAGACAAGCTAAAAGGCAATCGTAAATATTTCACTCTTGGTGCCGGTATTTACTATAACGTTTTCGGTTTGAACTTCTCTTACCTCATTCCTTCGGGTGCGGGTGTTAACCGTAACCCGTTATCCAATACCCTGCGTTTCAGCCTGATATTCGACCTCGATAAAGAAGGTACAGCTCAATAATATTAAACATACCACAGAAAAAGCGAAGGGCAGCCTTCGCTTTTTCTGTTTTATGCACCGGATGCACTTCCCAACTGGTATACGGGGTTTTATGGACCCGGCTTTTATTTCTTTGATGTGGCCTATCTTGCGTCGCACACTTGTACCGCTTGTCCTTTACGCAACATCTCCTTAGCAGATAGCGTGCTTCCTTTTAAAGGATTAAAGTTCTAAATTAAACATATGTACAGAATAGGTTCAGGGGTCGACTTTCACCAGTTAACCGAACATAGAGAATTGTGGATCGGGGGAGTGAAAGTACCACATTCAAAAGGGGCGCTTGGCCATAGTGATGCCGACGTTTTATTACACGCCATATGCGATGCGATGCTTGGGGCGCTCTGTCTTGGCGACATTGGCGTACACTTTCCCGACACGTCTGCTGAATTTAAAAACATCGACAGCAAAATCCTGCTTAAGAAAACCTACGAGCTGGTGGTTAACGCGGGGTACGAGGTGGTAAACGTGGATAGCACGCTTTGCCTCGAGAAGCCAAAGATCAAACCGTATGTTGAACAGATGCGGGAGGCGATTTCTGCCATAATCGGGGTTACCATAAACGATGTATCTGTCAAAGCAACTACTACCGAAAAAATGGGTTTTGTCGGCAGGGAAGAAGGCCTGGTAGCTTATGCTACCGTTCTGCTGCAGAAGAGAGCACTTTAACATTTACCTGCTAACAAATTCGGCGGCTTCATCATTCAATAGCTATTTTTGTCAATCTTGAAACATCAAGCCATCAATATCATAAACCGGTCGAGGAATCCATTGCCCGAATACGCAACCCCTGGTTCATCCGGCATGGACCTTCGTGCGGATGTCGATCGGTCCATTACTCTAAACAGCCTCGAACGTGCGATTGTGCCCACGGGTTTGTACATCGAATTGCCAGCGGGGTACGAAGCGCAGGTGAGACCAAGAAGCGGGCTTGCGGCCAGGCAGGGTATTACCTGCCTGAACAGTCCCGGAACGATCGATGCAGATTACCGGGGCGAGCTGAAAGTGATCCTCGTTAATCTATCCAACGAACCACAATCGATACATCCTGGTGAGCGCATCGCCCAAATAGTCATTCAGCAGGTAGAACGGGTAGAGCTTATTCAAGTGAACGAACTCACGGAAACAACCCGGGGACAAGGTGGGTTTGGCCATACCGGGAAAAACTAATCGGAATATGAAATTCAGCAGCCTGGTTATCTTTTTTATTACAGCTATTATTTTTTCATGCCGGCCCGCAAGGAAGGTGCAGAAAATTGATACTGCGATATCGAAAAAGGATACAACTACATCAATTGTACTAAAAGACAGGACCGGTGTTGACTCAACTGCAGTTGTACGCGAACTGTATGGTAAGGTGTTGAATCAGAAAATTGATTTCAAAACTTTTTCTGCTAAAGTCCGCGTTGGTTACGAGGGAAAAGATGGCGGTGATGAAGCAACAGCATTTATTCGCCTCGAGAAAGATAAGATCATGTGGCTCTCACTCAGAGGCGCACTGGGGATTGAGGGTTTTAGAGTGCTGGTTACAAAAGACAGCGTACGCGTCATGAACCTGCTTAAAAAACAGGTTCAGCTTAGAAGTATCGATTACCTGCAGGAAATTACGCAGCTCCCCTTTGATTTTTCCACGCTGCAGGATCTGGTGGTGGGTAATCCCGTTTATCTCGACTCGAATATCATTTCCTATAAGACCAATGCCAATAATGAACTGGTCATCCTTATGGCAGGTAAACTCTTTAAACACCTGCTCACACTCGACAGCAAGGATTATAAAGTATTGCACAGTAAACTCGACGACGTAGATGCAGTTCGGAACCGCACCTGCGATATTTCTTTCAGCGCTTACGAATCAGGCACAGCCAGGGTATTTTCAACACGGAGAAAAATATCCGTGGCAGAAAAATCCAAGCTCGACATTGACCTCGAGTTCAAACAATATTCTTTTGACGAACCATTAACTTTTCCCTTTAATATTCCTAAAAATTATACGGTCAAATAATTTTTGATGGTCAACACCGTTACGCAGATATAATAAAACCCACAGGTATGCTTAAAAAATTGATTTTTATCCTGTTGTTGTCTTGCATGGTTGGTTCTTCAAATGCCCAACAATCAAAAGAAGACCTGCAACGTAAGCAACAAGACCTGAAGAGTGAAATTGAGGTGCTCAACCGCACCCTGAGAGAAATCCGGAAGAGCAAAAAACAATCAATAGGACAGCTGGAATTATACAAACGAAAGATTCGGGCAAGGGAAGAACTGATCCAAAATATAAATAAAGACATCAGGACACTCGACGACAACATATACCTGTCATCTCTTCAGATTAATAAACTTCGGAAAGAACTCGATACGCTGAAAGCTGCTTATGCAAAAAGCCTGGTATTTGCCTATAAAAACCGTAGCAACTACGACTACCTCAATTTCATATTTTCTGCGGCCACCTTCAACGACGCCATTAAGCGAATCACTTACCTGAAGAGTTACCGTCAGTACAGGGAGCAACAGGTAAACAACATTCTTGAAACACAGCAATTGATCGAAGACAAGATTGCACAACTTAACGACAACAAGAAGCAAAAAAGTGTTGCCCTTCAGGACCAGGGAAAGCAGTTAAAGGTACTTGAGGTAGATAAGAAAGAACAAGATCAGGCGGTTGCTCAATTGAAAACAAAAGAGAGCAGTCTTGCATCCGAAATCAAAGCACGTGAGAAGCAACGGAAGAAGATGCGGGAGGCCATTGCATCGATCATTCGAAGGGAACAGAAACAGGCAATGGAGAGAGCAAGGATCGCTAAGTTAAGGGAAGCCGAGAGATTAAAAAAAGAGAGGGAAGCGCGCGCCGCTGCCGCAGCCAAAAACGCCGCAGCTAATACCGGGAACAATCCTGCTCCAAAAGTTGTCGAGCCAGAACCTGTAAAAGAAGGTGTTGCAAAACGCCCGGCTGGAAATAGAACATATAGCGCCTTTGAGTCAACAGAAGAAGGCAAGGCACAATCACTCAGCTTCGAGGGTGGCCGTGGACGCTTACCATGGCCGGTAGATGCCGGTTATGTTAGCATACCTTTTGGTAACTACAAAATACCAGGCACAACCCTAACGGGTCAGAGTGACGGCTATACGATTACACTGCCTGTAGGTTCATCTGTAAAGTCGGTAAGCGATGGTAATGTTTCCTCCGTCTTTGACCTTGGCGGGGAACAAGCAGTTATTGTAAGACACGGTAAATACTTCACGACGTATAGTCATCTCTCCTCCGTTAACGTTAGTCGTGGACAGGAAGTTCGCGCGGGAACCGTGGTGGGGCGTGCAGCAGAAAACGATGACGGAGAAGGCGAAGTATTGTTTATGGTTACTAATGAAAAAGGGCAGTCGCTAAACCCACAAGCCTGGTTGAAAAAGAGATAATCAGCTGACTATACTCACAAAAAGGGTCGCACGATTGGGCGACCCTTTTTGTTCTGGAGTGTTGGTATGTACGACTCTCATGCGCTATCCTCTGTTAACGGCAGAGCAATAGCTTCAATTATCGGTGGAAACTGTTACTGACAATCCATCCGGCAAAATCTGCTGTAAAGTTTTTCATAGATTGGAACGATGTTCTGGATCGCGAATGTGCAGGCGTGGTCAAATGCCTGTTGTTTAAACCGGGCATGTTTTTCCGGATCGCTTAGAAGTTCTATTGCTGAAGCACTCATTTTCTGAACATCCCCTACATTGGCCAGGTAACCAGTTACGCCCTCGATGTTTATTTCAGGCAAACCGCCGGCATTACTGCTGATCACTGGCATCCTTGCCGCCATGGCTTCAAGGGCAGCAAGTCCAAAGCTTTCATAATCTGAAGGAAGAAGGAACAGGTCACTGACCACCAGGATTTCTTCTATCTGGTCCTGTTTTCCTAAAAAGCGAATGTCATCAAAGACGTTTAACTCACGGGCAAGATTTTCCATCACGGGCCGTTCAGGTCCGTCGCCAACCATCAACAATTTAGCAGGCATGTTTTTGCGGATCTCAGCGAAGATCTGCACCACGTCGTTAACCCTTTTCACCTTCCTGAAATTGGAGGCGTGCACGATGATCTTTTCTCCATTTGGAGCGATCACCTGGCGGAATGCGTCAATTGGTTTCTTACTGAATCTTTCTACGTCAACGAAGTTGTAGATGACCTCGATCTCCTTACTAATTTTAAACGAACGATATGTTTCTTCACGCAGGTTGCTGCTCACGGCTGTGATAGCATCACTTTCGTTGATGCTAAATGTAACTACGGGAGCATAGGTTTTGTCCTTTCCAACAAGTGTGATGTCGGTGCCATGTAAAGTGGTAATCACCGGTATCTTCACGCCTTGCTTTTCAAGGATTTGTTTCGCCAGGTAAGCAGCGGAAGCATGTGGAATGGCATAGTGTACATGCAGCAGATCGAGGTCGTGATTGAGGATTACATCAACCATCGTACTTGCAAGTGCCACTTCATACGGAGGGTAGTCGAAGAGTGGATAGGTTGGCACCCTAACTTCGTGGTAGTAAATATTAGCACTGAATACATTTAATCTCACCGGCTGCTGGTAAGTGATAAAGTGAACAGAATGCCCTTTATCGGCCAGGGCCTTCCCCAATTCAGTTGCCAGAACTCCGCTCCCGCCAAAAGTGGGGTAGCAAACAATCCCAATACGCATGTTAGTGGTTTATTTTAGGTGTTTGATCCGATCAGCCAATACCCCGTTCCAATTGAATGCCATTTACTCCTGCTCCAATAACAACTGTTATTTAGCCTGAAGGCCTCACTTTCTCATGTGGCAATGAACTCTTTAGATTTACCTGGAGTTATCTGGAAAGCTGCTTCACAGGACGCACGAAGTAACAACTAAATATTGATTAGGTTGACCATCATACCTGGACGGTTAAACAATAACATTTACGTAATTTGGCCGATACAATGGATAACATGAAAAAGCTTTTTGTTATATTTTTTCTTACCCCGGCATTGGGTTTTGCGCAGGGTGTTCCCGACTCTACTTTCATTCGAAATATTTCCGACGATATTTTGCGTCACGGGAAAGCCTATGATCTGTTACGCGAATTAACGAAGCAGATTGGCGGGCGCTTGTCCGGTTCACCTCAATTTGCGCGCGCAGTTCAATGGGGCGAGCGGTCAATGCGTTCCTTACAACCCGACACCGTATTCCTGCAGCAGTGTATGCTGCCCCATTGGGTTAGGGGTGGCCAGGATAAAGCAGAAATCGTTGCCATGGGAAATAAAAAGCTCGTCAGGCCGCTAAACGTGCTGGCCCTGGGTAACTCACTTGGGAGTGGTAGCAAGGGGGTTTCTGCCCAGGTGCTAGCGGTTGCTACGCTCAAGGAACTCGAGCAGAGAAAAGACGAGGTGAAAGGAAAGATCGTTTATTATAATGCAGGCTTTAATCCCACCAATTTACGACCCGGTCGTTCATATGGGGAGACGGGCATTTACCGCCGAATTGGCCCAAGTCAGGCGGCAAAGTATGGGGCCGTTGCAGTACTTATTCGCTCACTGACAGAAGCCACCGATAATCATCCGCATACCGGCGTGATGGCTTATAATGATAGCTTTCCAAAGATTCCTGCTGCAGCACTTGGTGGCCGCGATGCCGATTACCTATGGGATATAGCACGGCAAAGCGCTCCTGTGTCAGTCAGGTTAACTACCAATGGCAGAATGTTGCCAGACACGCCCGGCCACAACGTAATAGCCGAGCTGCGACCAAATACAGCGAGCAATGAGTACATCACCATCGGTGGTCACCTCGATAGCTGGGATGTAAATGAAGGCGCACACGACGATGGTACCGGTGTTGTACAAACAATGGAAGTACTTCGGGTGTTTAAGGCACTTGGGTATACGCCAAAGCATAATATTCGCTTCGTACTGTTTGCAAATGAGGAAAATGGCTCACGTGGTTCTTCAAAATATTTGGAAGAAGCAAAGGCTCGGGGTGAGAAACACCTTTTCGCCCTCGAAAGCGATGCCGGCGGTTTCACTCCGCGGGGTTTTGGGTTTACCGCCACCCCAGAGATCCTCCGGAAAATTCAACCGTGGGTGGATTTATTGAAGCCTTATGGCGTTTACGAACTTACTGCTGGCGGGGGCGGAGCTGATATTGGGCCATTAAACGCCGCCTTTGGAACCGTACTTGCCGGGTATCAACCGGACGGCCAAAGGTATTTTGATATTCACCATGCAAAAAGCGACGTATTTGAGGCCGTAAATAAAAGGGAGCTGTTGCTGGGTGCCGTGAACATGGCCGCATTGGTCTACCTGGTTGATAAATACGGTTTCTAATTTGCAGTAATTGCTGTAAATACCTATTAGCAATCCGAAAAATACATCATTCATGAGCACAGCTACAATACCGGGGGGAAAATCAAGCAGTATGAGAAAAATTTTCAGCATCATTATCATTGTCGTATTGATCGCCCTGTTCGGCTTTCTTTATTGGCGATACTTTTTCGTTTATGCAGAAGGCACAAAAGCGGGCGTGTTGAACACGATCCAAAAGAAGGGGTTCATATTTAAAACCTACGAGGGGAAAATAATTCAAACCGGTTTTTCAAACAGCCCGAATGCTGCAATACAAAGTAACTATTTCGACTTCAGTGTATCGAGTGAAAGGGTCGCAAAAATATTAATGGAAAACAGCGGCAAAGAGATGGAATTGCATTACAACAGGTATCTTGGTGCATTACCATGGCGGGGCATGCAATCTTACGTTGTAGATAGTGTCTATCGTATAGGCAGTGCGAAAACAAATCTGAACGCACCTTTCCCTTGATACCAATCAATGTTTATGAGTGGCCGGCGAACAATAAAAAGATTGCCGGCCGCTTGTGTATATCGATGTTTTCTTTTTTCCAATCGGCAATGGTCCTGGTGTTAATACGCTCCGCCGGTGCTGTGATGTCGACAGCAATACATAATCTCGTTTGCGGTTTGCAGGTGGCAACTATGTCTTTGATGAGTTGGTTATTCCTGTAGGGAGTTTCAATAAATATTTGCGTCGTTCCTTTTTTTTGTGACTCTGTTTCAAGGTCAATGATCGCTGCTTTTCGGTCATGCGGTTGTATTGGTAAATACCCGATGAACTGGAACCGCTGTCCATTCATGCCACTTGCCATAAGGGCTAATAAAATAGCACTCGGCCCTACCAGCGGCACCACGTGGGCACGCACCTGTTGTGCGGCTTCCACCAGGATCTGGCCAGGATCCGCAATCCCGGGACAGCCCGCTTCGCTGATGATGCCAATAGTCTTACCTTCCTTTAGTAAACTTCGGAACCTTTCCTTTACCTGTTCCTCTGCTTTGTGTATCACGAACCATTGATAGTCGTCTATAACCATCTCCCGCCATATCTGCTTTAAGTACCGCCGCGCCGTACGTTCATTTTCTACAAAGAAGACATTGCAGGCCTTCACCGCATCGGTAACGTAGGCGGGAATGACTGCAGGAGCATCTTCATGCAAAACAGTTGGAATAAGGTATACGGTACCGATGGACATAGGGTATAAAAATTCAAAAGTCAAAAATTCAAAAGGTAAAAATCAAGTTCAAAATCAAAATGTAAACTCAAAGTCCTTTCGTTAAGAAATTTTTTGCTGGACCCAGCCGGTGTTTTTCAATTGTAAATTGTTGCCCGCCCGGCTGCGACCTACCGTGTACACACATCTTTTTCGGTTCATTTTTTCGGTACCAGCATTGGTTTTCTATGGCAACATCGGGACGATGATGCCATAGAAAACCAATGCTGGTACCGAAAAAATGAAC
>JASLBT010000226.1 GCA_030146445.1 Segetibacter sp.
TTTTAGCCTGTTGGCTTTGTTCTTTCTACCGATCACGAAAACCCTTGCGATGTTGAACCCAAAGTGAATATCACCATTCCCCCATCGGCCTTCGGTTTCAGTAATAAAGGTGCGCTCGGTCATTCCGATGGAATTGGAGAAATGCAGCTGGAATACGTGGCCGCCGGTTTCAATATCCACGCCCAGTGATAACGAATTCCGGGTTCCCGGAAGTTTGTATTCAGGCAGCACATAATAGTATTCTGCATTAATGCTAATTCGCTTTGAGATCTTTTGGCGCCCGCCAATTCCGATAGCTATGTTGTCGTTTGGTTCAGAGACTCTTTGAACAATGTTCCGGTGAATGATCGTGGGCATAATCTGTAGCGAGGTATTTTCGCTGAACTTTCTTCCGATCACCAAGTGGTAACAATAGAAAAGTTTATCGCTGAAATTTGCGTTTTTTCCCGTGTCATTTGCAATGGTATTCAGCATCACTGATGCTAGTACACTTACCGTCACCGGCATGTTGTGGTAACCTGATGACTGACGTAACAACTTGTATTTTACGAAGCCGTCTAATTGCTTCTGAAACGTACTTCTTCCTGCACCGATCAAAAGCCTGTCGGTAATACCATAATCGAGACCTATGCGCATACTGGCATGGTCAAAGCCGAACAACTCCCTGATACCGTCGCTAACCGGGTTGAAGCGGTGCGATATCTTGAAGTCAAGTATGCCCTTCCAACGTCTTCTACAGAGTGCCCATTGATCAGGCGGGTTGTTTTAAATGTCGCCGTGCTATAGTTGGTACGTTTAGCGTCAGCCTTTTTGCTGTCTTCGTCCAATACCTTAAAAAGATCAATATCCTGCGCCATGAGACTGCCGGAAGAAAAAGCCGCAGCTATTATGAACATGTTTTTTAAACATAAGACAGTATTGAGTGGGTTATTGGTATTGACAGTCCACATTAATGGCAATGTTCTGAGCGATTTTGTCGCCGACCATCTTGCCTCCTATCCCGTAATCACTAAGCTTGATGTTGAACTTGCTTTTTGCAGCCACCTTAGCTCCCTTTACGGTAATCGTTCCATTTGCCTGAACAGGTTTAGTCACCCCGTGTAGCGTAAGGTCGCCTTTTACCTTGGCCGGATACGTTCCGTCCCTGGTGAAATTGATCTCTTTCACATTCGTGATAAATCCTTTGAAAGCCGACTTCGGAAACTTTGAACTCTCGAGATAGTCTTCATTAAAGTGATCCTCCATCAACTGGTTTTCGAATTCAAAGCCCTTCATCAGTAGCGTAAATACAACCTGGCCATTTGTGGGTAACAGTTTGCTTTCAACCTCGCTGTTTTTGGCCTCAATGTCTTCTAACGGGGCGTTAGAGAAAAAGGTGATCTGCCCTGACTTGGTGCTTAATATTTTCTGGGCATTTAATGTAGATGTTCCGAGTATTACGGTACATGCAATTAGCAAAAGTGATCTCATTTTTAAATAGTGTTTTATAGGTTAACTGTCTAAAGCGCCACTTCTCACCCACGTCCTGATTTTTGCAATATCACATTCTGCAAGCTTGCTTCCCCTAAGTGGCATATGGGTATTTGCAGGACCGGTATGTGTGATTGATCGAACAAGGCGGCCGTTGTTTGCTAATGAGCGTACAGAATAGGTGTCTGGTTTGTAGCCGGCACCAGTGACGGCGGTTCCGCCATGACAGCCATAACAACGGGCCGACAAAATACTTACCACTTCGACACTGTACCTGATTACAGCAGTTGTGTCGCAAGCAGGTACAGATGTTGATGCCGCTGAACGGGGATAAACCAGTTCTCCTTTGTGGTAATAACAGCCTACAGCAAACACCATCACAACCAGGAGCATTCCTACGGCTTTTTTCATGTACAGCACTTTTTAGTTAATTAATCTGCCGCTGCGGGGTTACACCTGGTTTTGAACATCCATCCCCGGGCATCTCATGTATTCAACTATAATCGTACGTGATTACGTGGTACAGAGTTGCCTTCAGATGGCTTTTGGGCAAAGCTTTTTTGCAACAGAGGAAGATTGTTGAATTATTTAACGATAACGGCGTCTCTGAGTCGAACATCGCTGAGCATGCCGCTGCAAAAGCCTTTCACTTTTACCTGGTTACCGGCTGCAAGATTATCCCCCGATTCTTTCAAGGTACAATAAACACCTGTCATTGGATCTTCGGACGACAACACAATGGTTGATTTACCGTCCTGGCTTTTGTCGACCGAGGTAATGGTCCCGCTCACTTCGATGGCTTTATCCAGGTACTTTGTATTTGCGGCATTTTCATCAGCCTGGTACTCCCTTACGAGCTGCGTTGCACTAACGGCAATTCCGGCTTCATCTGCAACCGACCGGTTCGGTTTGTTCCACATCCTGTAGCCGATTACGGTGCCCACCACGGCGAGCAAAAGGATCACCAATAGGATTTTTCCAAGGTTTTTTTTTCTCATAAATTCAGTGTTACCGGCGCTAAAGTAATATTCCGGACCCGCAGTTGGCCCGATTTAGTTTGGGAAACCGGCCAAAAGTGATACTAAATAGGGTAATTGATTTCTAACCATTAACGTACTGCGAAACCGGCAGCCTGTTACTAATGCTTCTTGCAAGCGTCATTTCATCAGCGTATTCCAGTTCACCACCAAATGCAATTCCCCGTGCAATCGTGGTAATCTTGCAGGTGTGTACCTGGAGCTTTTTTTGAATGTAATAAATTGTGGTGTCGCCTTGTATGTTAGGATTGAGCGCAAATATTAGTTCTTCAGTTTCTTCTTTCTGAATGCGGGTTACCAGCGAATCAATATTCAGTTGGTCAGGCCCTATACCATCGAGTGGAGAAATAATGCCACCAAGTACATGATAAGTTCCGTTGTATTGTTGTGTGCTTTCTACGGCAATTACGTCACGGATATTCTCTACTACACAAATCAGTTGTTGGTTACGCATCCTGTTGGCACATATAGAACAAATTTCGGCATCACTAATGTTTGAGCACCGTTGGCAAAACTTTATCTCTGCCCGCATGCGCGATATGGTCTCACTGAACTGTTGCACTTCAGCTGGCTCCTGTTTTAACAAATGCAATACCAGGCGCAAGGCTGTCTTCTTACCGATACCCGGAAGCCTGGAAAATTCATTCACCGCATTTTCTAAAAGAGAAGAAGGAAGTTGCATATACAAATGTACTGACGGACGGGGAATGTTGCCGTCGTTTGCCCGGCATTGGTAAGGCATTAACATCCGGCTGGAGCAGGAGCAACCCAGGTTTCAATGGTTTGTTAAGGGAAGACGATACAACTGCGAAAATATTCACCAATCGGAGGCAACTTGAATTCATGTGCGCTTTAGCGGATATAGTTGGATCTATGCGGATAGATAGCTCGCTGTGAAACGACACTATAACCTGATCTCGGGTTCATTGTCCCAGTTGGCACGCACGGTAAGTTTTGCCCCTATAGATTGAACTATTTCGGGTTGACGGTGTACCCCGAAAAATTCACCGGCGTCCCATTTACCATTTCTATTGGCATCGTACAGTATGCGCAAGCCATACTCACCCGGCTTAAATAGTTTACGCGTCCAGTCACGCTGCGTAATGGAGTCTGATAAAACAATAACATCGTTTTCTACAATCTGCAGAACGGGGTTTTTCGACAGGTCAAGGTTTGAAAATCGTATTCTAACGCTGCCGTATTCCTCTTCTTTTTTTGTAGCAAAAACAAGGGTATCATTTTTTGCAAGGCTCAACCCTGCAGAGTCGACGAAAGCATCCTGCTGTATCACGAGCCTGTACTCCGTGTCGGTTGGCCACGGATGACGAACGAAAAACCGGGATGGGGTTGTATCGCGGCTGATGCTAAAGTTCGTGACAGGCTGGAAATCCTTGTTGGTCAACTGAATTTTTGTGCTATCAAAAGCGGTAATCTTCCGGTTGAAATCAATCCGGAGCGGTGAGTTCACGTCGTGTTTTCCGGCCTCGAGCGATGTAGCGTACCGGAGCACCTTGTCTTGTGTGCCAGCGGGTTGGCGAGTTCCGCCAGCACGAGCCGCTGGTGGCTTGACCGTTTCAGCATAAGCGTAGAGCAGCCTCGGCGGAGTGCTATCACTAACCACAACAGGAGAGTCAGAAAACGCAAACAACTTTGTTTTATCATCGTAACGACGGGAGTACTCATTCGGCAGTGCATACACTGCAAACGTACCCGTTGGCAGATTGCGGAAAACAAAATTACCCTGCCCATCGAGCCGGGTGATGTATCGCGGGCGCTCCTTTGCCACTGCGCTGTCGTCGAGGCTTCGATGCAGCACAACCAAAAGCGTGCTGTCGGTCTTCCCGGTTTCGGCCAATACAACTTTGCCGGAAAATGAGTTGTAGTCGACAGTGCGCCCGGTTGAAAATACGTAGCTAAAATTTTTTACGACGTTTCCCTCGTTAACGTCGCGTATCGAGTTGCCGAAGTTGATCGAATAGGTGGTGTTGGCTTCGAGGGTGTCCTTTAGGCGTACCGTTACGTTACGCAATTTATAGTCGATAAATGGTGGAACTGCCGGGGTGGGAGAAACCAATACGTTTTCGGTAATGTTCTGTACCTCCACAAATTCGTTAAAGGTAAAAGTGATTCTATTCGTTGAAACATTGAATGCCGAGTCGGGAGGTGTCGCTGCCATAAGGATCGGTGGGAGACTGTCTCTAGGCCCGCCGCTGGGAGGGATGATATTCGCGCAACCTGTGCCGCTCAACAGGAACATCATTCCTATAAAGACAGCTAACAAAGTATAGAACAGGGGCGCAATTTTTTTCATCGCATGCAAACTTAGGTGCTATGTACGCTCCTTTGTTTCGGTTTGGTGGTATTTATGTGTTTTTTAGGATTATAGAGCAACATATTGCATTGAATAGCAAAGATTATCCACCTTCGTAAACACTACATTGCGCTTAGCCTGATGCCTGTACCGGCTCCTCCATTGCCGTTAGGAAGTTGTTTGACTTGATGAAGTCGCACCAGTAACAATCGGGCTTGCCGCAGCCTGTATAAAAGTCGTGATTTTGTATCTTCTTCCAGGTATCAACAATCTGCTGCGTTACTGTTGTCACATCCGCCGGCGTGATCACCAACTTCAACTTCCGGTATTCACAATTGCTCCCTGGTTCGATGAAATCGAATTCGGCGCTCACCACCTGCCAGTTCTTTTGCTGGTAGTTGTCGACGAGGATTTTATATAACACCGCCTGCCGCCAGTAGTTGCCGCCGTTCGGATTTGAATCGTTGGGAGGATTCATATGCTGCAACGCTTTTTCGAAGTCGCCGGTTTTGTAATCAACGATGTTTACCTGGCGTCCTTCAAACTCAAGCTTGTCAATCTTCCCTTTTAACGGGACCCCTTTTACCACCACGTTGCTGATGTTTCTTTCCACAGCAACCACGTGGTTCCAGCTGTACCGGTAATGGTTGTAGTAATTCACAAGAACATTTGCGACATATTGCATGCGGCGGTTGAATTGTTCCGGGGTAAAACCCTTTTTATTTTGGTTCATAAAGCAGGCAAAGTCGTTAACCAGTTCGTCGGTCGCAGGAAAGCGGTTCCTCGCTCCCTGCATTTTTTCGAACAAGCGCTGCAAGGCATAGTGCACTGCAGAGCCAAACGCCATGTATTCGTTTCTTCCTGAAGGAATCCGAAGGATATAGCAATAGTAAAACGATAACGGACACTGCAGGTAAGTATTCAGCGCCGAAACGCTCATTACAAACTTATCGACCAACCTGCTAATCAAAGCTTCTTCAACTTTTTCGATCCTGGGCTTACCATGCCGGGATGAGTTACCAGCAGAATAATTGTAAACGATGCGGTCGGTGTTCGTGGAAAGGCCGGGTGAGGTATTCCTGGTCGTCGTAACGATTTCCGGCGCTTCTGCGCTGCCGCCATCTCCAGTATGGCAGTAAGAAATAACCAGCTGTTTTGTTCCAGGCGCCGACAGCAAATACTGCTTTAGTGGTTGAAAGTCGTTCCCGGGCAGGACCTCAGCGATACTACTTGCCTCGAGTTTAAACTCGTCATTAGCCATTACGAAGACATAGGGCCGGTGATGTACTTTGGCCTCCAGCTTCGTAAGGAGTTGCACTCCGATGCTGTCGCCGTTAGATAGCAGCATGGTTACGGGTACACGTTGCCTGATCTTTCGGTCCAACAATGCCATCAACGCCGGCAGGTTGAGTGACAAATCTTCGGCTGTTGCGCCTTGCACAAATCCAACAAAAGCGCGGATCATTTGCAGGAGCAAATCTTTGCCGGGTTGTTGCATGATATGATCCATAAAAATCTTCTCGCAGACGACTTTTTCGATCAACAGCTCAGGGCTTAAGTTTGATGCATCAGCAATGAGTTGCTCAAGCATCGTTGCGGCGGTCTTCATGCCGGCGGGTAATTCCTGATCGAAAAGCGTCGTAGCGTGTCCGTGGCTTTTATCCGCCAGCTTCTTTCTTAACGAGCATACATCTGCTTTTGATTGCACATGATAAGCTTCGACGGCTAGCTTCGAGATTTCACTTGCGGGTATTGCAAACAAGTCGAGATGCAGCAGACGGAAAAGCAAGTCGTCGCCACTGTAGGGTACATGCTGCTCAGCAGCCAGGTACCTGAGTAGTACCAATATCCGTTTTATAACCGGTTGATCGAGTATATCAATCGTGACGTTGCTGTATACGGGAATGCCTTGTAGTGCGAGACTGTTGGCCATTTTGGCTGCAAGCTCCTCCCGGAGATAGATAGAGATGTCGGCCGGGGCAACGCCGGTTTTGATCAGCGCAGCAATTTGCACAACAACGCCCTCCATCTCGTGTCGAGGTATCTCATAGCCCACAGGCTCAGGATGGTCCTGGTGTGCGAACGATGAAACGGGGCCGGGTTGATCAACCATTTTCTAAAGGTAAATATTGCTTGTTTACGATCAAACGTATCAATTGTAAGCTTCCGGTGTCGATCATCTTTAGTGTTCTTTCGTGATCCTTTCGAATCAATATACTGTCGCTACCAAGATGTAA